>JACCVS010000180.1 GCA_013698055.1 Acidobacteriota bacterium | reverse complement strand
CCGCCGCGCATTCAACGCCATGAGCGACAAGCCTAGCGGATGAAGGCCGCGCTATTCGCGGTCGGGTGCATGCCGTTGTTAGGTGCGGGTTAATCGAAGAGGCTATCTACTGGCAGTGCCCAACCGGGAACCGCAGGCTCGGCCTCCGCAATCTCGCCTCGACCATAGAGCGTAGGCTGATTCGGGTCTGAAGCCCGGTAGACTTTAATCGTGTCGTTGCTGAGAAGATCGACATCCCACACTACTTGTGTTCCTGACGCGAAATAGTCCGCAATCTTCCGCGCGATCTCCCGCTCTGCCTTTGGGCCATAATCATTCTCACTCCGCACTTCCGCCGCAAATACTGGCGCACCCTCAAAGAATTTCATCCCGCTCGCTTTACCAATATAAAAGGCGGCGTCAGGACTGAGAGACTCACGATGCGGTAGATTGACTTTGAAACCAGCGTTATCCGTTACGGCCCGGCCTAACTTTGTCTTGCGCGAAAACTCCCGCAGGCTGGCGAATATCTCACCACCGGCGAAATTGGGTGCTGCTCCTGTGGGCGACATTAACACGACCTCTCCGTTGACAATCTCCGCCTTCCGGTTATCCGGTACGCGGTACAAATCTTCGATTGTCGCATTGGCTTTTGTACTCATATTGCACCTCGGCAAGCATTATAAGCCGCAAAGCTGCTCAGCCCAAAGCAAGACATCCCGCAGCGGAAGCACCTAACGCTCGAATTAACCGGGCGGGAAACATCTAACCAGGCATTCAATCTTGCGGATGAAAGCCATGCTATTTCCGCTCCGGTTGAATGAGTTGTTAGACAGCGCCATGCCATGAAACATTACTGTGCTTCAAATCCAGGCGTCTTGGTTTTTTCCGTCTCGCTTATCTCTTCAACATTCTTGACCGTGACCATGAAACGATACTTACCAAGACGACCATGCCCTATGTCACTTCCATCAAATATCCCGATCACTAACATTTCCGTCTCGCGCCAATCTTTATCCCCTCCACATCTACCGCATAATATTTGTTCTTCTACTTTTTGATATATCTCTGGCGTGGAAGAAGCCTTTATTGATGTGCCGTCAAATTCCGCCCATGTTCGATTCTCCTTTGAACTACAATTCGGGTCACCGAAAGCTGCCACCTTAGAATTGGCAAGATATTTGGCGCGGAATCTGACTTCTCTCCCATCATAGAGATCAGGATTTTGAATGAGATCACAGAAAGTTATGTAAGGAATGTCAGATGAGGCAGGTCTATTGTTTTGAGCAAAAGCTGGAAGTAAGCTTAACAGCAGCAGCACCATGATTGATGAGTAAAGTTTCATAGACATGATTCTAACTTTTCAACAGAAAGCTGTCTAACGCCCGGCATCACCCGCCGCGCATTCAACACATCGAGCATTCAAGCCTTGCGGATGAGAGTCGCGCGATTCGCGGTCGGGTGCATGCCGTTGTTAGATGCGTGGTACCACAGTTACTTGCTCAAGACAGGAAGATAGTCACGCCAGGCTCCTACCGCTTCGTCATACTGCTTCGCCATCACTCTGACGATCTGCCCCACATGGCCCAAGTCATGCACCACCCATGTTGAGAGCAACTGGCTAAGCGTCACCACCCCAAGCTCAGGATGCCGACCCCTCTTCCGCAAAATCTCTGGAGTCAGATTCATCTTCTCCAACTCCTTCAAACTCTCTGTCCGTAGCCGCTCAAACATGGCCAGAAGGTCGCTCAAAGATTTACCCCTCGATTTCTCGAACATGGCGAAGCGATCAAATGGTTCGAATGGGCGGCCCTCACCATACTCCAGAATGATCTTGGCACGAGGAATCCAATCGGACTCCTCACCGTGGATGAGATGGCCCATTACATCGAAAGGGCTCCAGCTATCAGGACCTTCATTTGAGATGGCCCACTCATTAGAGAGGTGATGCAGCAGCGAATTCAACGTGGCGGGGGTACACCTGAGAATCTCTTTGGCCTGATCGAGTTGGAATTCCATAGCCGGCTAACCTCGTGGATGTAATT
This sequence comes from Acidobacteriota bacterium, assembly GCA_013698055.1. Taxonomy (GTDB): domain Bacteria; phylum Acidobacteriota; class Blastocatellia; order Pyrinomonadales; family Pyrinomonadaceae; genus QHXM01. The sequence goes on along the minus strand of JACCVS010000180.1, from coordinate 1,628 downwards.
CTCCTATAAATATAATGCTCATCGAAACGCGAAGCATCTAACGCTGCGGTTAACCGGCGCGCTAGAGCCGTTGAGGATAAGAAGCATCCTGATTGCGCGTCCGGTTCAACCGCTTGTTAGACAGCGCGACCGGGACAGTGCAATCTCGAACAAAGCTCGGGCCCATTGCTGTAACCACCACGAAGCTCACGCAGGACACCTGAATCATTCACTTGACCTCAATAATAGGTGATCTCTCTATACGCCCAATACGTCTGATGGGCTGGCATGTTCTTGTCATAATGCTGGTGCCGCACTTCTTTTCTAATGATCCAGTTCCCTCGGGAATCGTATTCATGGTCCGAGTAAGACAACTCGTCTTCGAGAAGGCCGCTCCCGCCGTGCCACATTTCTTGTTTAAGAGTCCCGTTCGTATAATATGTATAAAGAATTCTCCTGATCAGAGATCCCTCGCCTTTGAGGCTATAGAGATGCTCCTCATCAAGCCTCCCTTTACCATCATACGAATAAACAGCGTGCCATCTGTAAGGAACTTCTTTGATTAACATCTCAACTCGGCGTCCGAACGCATCGTACTCATACTCCTCCTTGTAAGGCCGTCCCGGTACCGGGTATTCCGGTCTGCCGCTATTCGTTCCTCGCCCGTCGAACCACTGATTTACAGTCCTGTTTCCCTCGGCATCGTAGTTATAAACGATCTTGGGTGGGCCGTGCAGATATGATTGCTCGGTCATGTCACCCTTTTCGTTATAGGAGATTGTTAGGTACGGCGACCCTTTCAATCTCTTGAACAGTTCAGACTTGTAATCTGGTCTTTCTCTAGTCTCGAAAAACCTGTACTCGCGAATAAGGCGGACGCGACCGACGAGCCCATCATGCGCAATATCAGGGATTCTCTTAACCTCCAGTGTGGATACAAACATTGAAGCCAAGATAAATACGGTGGTGATGATCTTCATTTTGTTTGGCAGACCACTCCGAACGCCCGCTGTCTAACGATTGAATTGACGTGGGGCGAAACCGATTACACGCAACTTTAGGTTTAACGGACAACGCGATAACAAAGTAGCTGTTTCGCCCTCACGTCCAATGAATTGTTATGCGCTGTCATCATTCCACAAACCTTCTTCTATTTGTAAATTAATTTGATTGCTCCCATATGAACGCCCGGTATGGCGGGAGCGACTAAAACTTCGATGGTTGAGCCGACTTGTAATTGCGGAAGTTTAAGAATCGGAATTTCTGCCTTTTCTTCGACTTGATATGGCGCGAGTCCTTCGAGATGAATTTCCAGCCGCAATTTAACCGTGACGGGGCTGCCTTCGCTGTTTCCTACTTCCTCGCTTTTAAGCACGACGGCTCGCCCGAATTGCCCTTGCTGGAGTAAAATCTCACGATATTTCTTTCGCACACTATCTATGCGGAACATCAGCAAAACAGGCAAGAGCCATCCCAGCGCCCAAATACCGCCAAAGATGAAAAAGAAGTATCGAAGCGAGTAGCCATCAGCGGTTCTCGATGCTGAGTCCGTAAAAAATCCTGCCGTAAACATCACCACGCCCAACACGCTCATTAAGAATGATAATAAATAAAAACATCCGAATCTCGACTTTCCAAGCGGTTCTAAT
>JACCVS010000166.1 GCA_013698055.1 Acidobacteriota bacterium | reverse complement strand
GACCGATAAACTTCCCGCTCCGGCCCCGTCACAAGGAAACTGTGCTGCATGTACTGTATCACCGCCGCCAGTTCCATGCTCAAAGCACGGTTCAAATTATCAACTATTTCCTGATTCGACATCGTCGCCTCCAAGTGAATCTTAATTCTCCCCAATCCGGTTCGATGGGCGGATAATACTCTTAGAAGCAAAAGCCGTCAACCCTAAGCGTAAATATTTCAACAATTAACTTTGAAATTCGATTTCAGTTCCACTACATAGCTTGGCGCCTTGAGTCTAAAAATATGCCCTTGACTCAAGACGCCAATCTTATGTTGCCGGAGTTTCTAAGTGACAGCGCCGCCGTCCACGATAACGACTTCGCCATTCATGTAGCTGTTGCGCTCGCTGACCATGAAGGCTGCATACTCGGCTAATTCTTCAGGGCGACCAAGACGGCCTTGCGGAACCCAGGAATCATGCATGGCTAGAAGATGGTCAGGCAGTGTGTGTGCGAGGTCTGTATCGAAGAGTCCAGCTGCGATGGCGTTGACTGTGATGCCGAAATTACTGGCCTCGCGCGATAGACATTTAGTGAAGCCGATCACGGCAGCTTTGGATGTCGCGTAATGCACGGCGGTCGGCAAAGCGCGGATGGCCCCAATAGAAGTGATGTTGAGGATAGTTCCCTTCTGCTGGCGAATCATCTGCTTGTAGATAGGTTTCGTCACCGCAAACAATCCGTTGACGTTGGTGTCAATAACTTCGTCCCAGGCGCGGTCTGTCATGGTGGCAAAGTTGTTACTGCGATTGATCGCAGCATTGTTGACCAGAATATCTATCCCGCCCCAAGTTTCTACCAATTCGCGGGTCAACTTCTTTAAGCCAACGCGGTCTGTGACGGAAATCTTGTAAGAAAGAGCGCGGCGACCATACGCGGCGATTCTACTACGAGTGTTTTCTGCCAAATCATCGCGCGAGTTGTAATTGAAAACTACGTCTGCGCCTTCGCGTGCGAACACTTCACACAATGCTGCGCCGATGCCACGCGTGCCGCCTGTAATGAAGGCGCGCTTTCCTTCGAGCAAAAGACTCACCTGTAAATGGTCTCCAAAAGAACTCCGCTTCACTCAACGGAAGCGGGCTATGATGTTAAATCTTGGGGTTGTCGCAAGTAATTAGATTAAACCCGAATCAGGCGGGAACGTCAACAAAGCGGTCGCCTACAAAGTTTGTGCGTCCACCAAAACAGGCTCTTCGCGCGCCATCACCGGTAGGGGAATCAGGGACGTGATCTCATCCACAATATTTCGCGTGGCGTTCGGTATCGCCATTGCAAAAGCTGCCGCACGTAGCGCGGCATAGTGCTTTGTGTCATCCAGCATTCGGCGAACAACAGGCACAATATCCGCTGTCTGACTAAGCAGCACACCAGCGCCACGCCTGATAATCATGTTAGCCGCGCCAGCCTCCTGCGGCATCGGCTCTGTTGTCGCGTCGGCGATAATTGGCACGCGGCAGGTAAATGCCTCAAAGGTACTCAACCCTCCGAGCTTTGAGACCATTACGCTGGCAGCACTCATCAACTTCTCGATGTTTTCCGAATAGCCAATTACTTTGATTGGAAACTTCGCTTTCGCCGCGATTTTTTCCGCCTCAAGACGCAACTCTTTATTGTTCCCGGCGAGGAAAATTGCCTGGACATTGAGGTCAGCGCGCGCCAGTTCACGATAGATGCGCGGGATGTTTCCGCCCCCGGCCCAACCTGCGTTAATAAAGACAGTAAACTTGGATGGGTCTAAACCGAGCGCCGAGCGGGCAGCGCGGGCGGCCAGATCATCTGAGAACTGAAACTTCGGATGCACGGGCATCCCGGAAATCTTGATGCGTTCGGGCGCAATGCCGTAATCAATTAGTTGCTGCCGCGCCTCTTCACTCGCGACCAAATAAAGCCGCACGTCATCGCACGCCCAGCCTCGCCAGAAGCCGTAATAGGGATCAGTCACAACGGTGATAAGAGGAATTTTGTCAGCCAGTCCAAGCTCTTTGAGCACGCGTGCGATGGCGTGCTGGGTCAGAGGATGCACGCTCACGACAACGTGCGGGCACCAGCGCTCAAACAAATCGCTCACGTAGCCGACCGTCCGTTTATAGAAGAATTCCCTGGTCTCGGGGCGAAAGCGGTTGACAGCCCAGTAAAGATATTTCATCCAGTGCTGCTTGTTCCGCAGCAACCAGTTGTAGAGCTTAACCAGCTTCTTCGTTCCCTGATAGGATTCTTCAATTGCGCGCACCACGCGAACGGCGTAAGAATCGCCCTGAAAAAACTTCTGCACCCCGGCGACAATAGCAGCCGCAGCCGAACGATGGCCGCCGCCCGTATCGGACGAGATAATCAGGATTTTGGGAACTCTTTCTCGAAACATAGTTCAGTTTGGGTTTTTCAGTTTTCAGTGAAAGCAGGTTGTCTCTGCTTAACAACTGAAAACTGCCTTAGGCTTTTATCGGTAACCCTTCCGCCTGGGGCTCGCCGACGCTACGCCGCGCCTTCTTCATCTCGCGCTCAAGCTTCTTGATCTGAATCAAGTGTTTTGGATTGAAAGGCAGGCTCGGGTAATAACTGTTTGACTCGTGCGTGCAGAAACATCCATCGGCAGCTTTTTTCCGGCGCGCTTTCATGGCCGGGGAAAGCCACAACTTCTGAAAGTTCCAATCGTAATCGCGTAAATTACCAACCGGGTCGAGATTTTCGCAGGATGAAACAGTGCCTTCATCGTAAATGACGCCGCCCGCAGTTCCGGCATAACAGGTCATCTGCGCTTTCTGCTCTTCCTGAGTTTTGGCGATCAGGCCGTGCATGTAAATATCAATCGCGGCCTTGAAGAATCCGGCATCGCCCCCGTAGTTATTCTTAATCACAGCATGGCGCGAATCGTCATCAATCAGGCGCGCGAGTTGACTGTACCGCTCATGATCAATCTCAAGTTCTTTGGGATCGGCAGACGGCGGACGGATATAATTGAAATTGACCTTATCGGCTTTTAGGTCATGCTTCAGAAAATCGTACCACTCGAAGATCGTGTCCTGGTTCGAGTTCATAAAGCAGGTGCAGGTCTGAATATCAAGGCGCGGATATTCCTTTTTAATCTCTTGAAGCTTGCGCGCGGTGTCAATCGCAATATCCCACGAGCCGGGTTTCTGGCGAATCTTTTCGTGCTGCTCTCGAAGGCCGTCAATGCCGAGCGCGACCGTGACGTTCAGGTTCGGGCACTCTTCGAGAATGCGCGTCACGTCCGGGAGGATGCGCTTCTGAATCTGCCCGTTGGACATCAGGTAGATTGATTCGAGCTGATTGTTCCGGTAAAAAGCGTTGGCAATTTCAGGAAGGTCTTTGCGCGTGAACGGCTCTCCGCCGGCGAGAATTAGGACGCCGAGATTGCCGCCCAACGTCTCGGAGATTCGCTCGATCTCGTGCGTCTTCATCTGCAACTTTTTGCGCGGCCTGTCGTCCAACTCTTCCGTGAAGAAGCAGTGCGTGCAACGCATGTCACAGACTGAAGTCACCAGAATGTTTAAGAGCACCGGGGAGAACGGCTGGCCGAGCGCGAGTCGCGCGTAACGTTTCAAAAGCTCTCTTGTCGTGTAATCCATCTTGAATCCGTAAAATCCCTTTGCTCGACAAACTTACAGGCGCATTGTAACGCCTCATTCGACGTATCAATCTTAACAGATACGGTTAGGTTAGTCATCTCAGTGTTAAGGATCGAAAGTGCCCTCGAACACAAAGATGCTGGACAAGAATCGTTGTTCTGTGGAATGAAAGAGCGGCGGCGCTCACGCTCTTCTGATGAACTTAGCTGCTCCCCAACCCAACAGAATCAGAATTGACAAAATGATCCAGTTGTAGCGGCTCCCGTAGGTTGCATCGTAGTGGTTGCTGATCATCAAGAAGACTGTGGGGACAACGACGAAGGTATTGTGCTTGGAACGGAGTTTGGCGCGTGCTCCGAGGTTCGCATCAGGCTCGCGTCCTTCTTTTGTTGCTGCAATCATTTTGCGTTGCGCAGGCAGGATGCGAACCCAAACGTTGGCAGCCATGATCGTGCCGAACATCGCGCCCATGTGCAGATAAGCCCAGCGTCCGCTCAACATGTGAGTCAAGCCATAAGCCGCTCCCACCACGAGGGCGTAAGCGATGCAGGCGAAAAGGATTTCATTCTTGCCGAGCGGCGATTGCACCAGCAAGTCATAAACGAACCAACCGACGATGAGCGTGCCAATGCCGATTGCGATGGCCGTAGTTCCAGAGATGTCCAGCACATCCGGGTCAACCATTCCCGTTCCGCCACCCAGATAAACCATCAGCGTAAGCAGGAGAAAGCCGCTCAGCCACGTCGTGGCCGCTTCCCAGCGAAACCAGTGCAGCTTTTCCGTTCCCGGCTTCTTCTGTTTCTCGACAACGTAGAAACCGCCGCTGTGAACCATCCAGACATGGGCTTTGCCCTTGGCCTTTTCCCGCTCCTCTTCCGTCATACGACCGTCGAGCCATGTGAAGTAATAGGTCGAGCCGACCCACATGATGGCCGCGAAAACATGCACCCAGCGCAAGATGATGTTGAGCCAGGTGTTCAACTCAGGATTGAATTCCATCAATTAGCTCCCGCGATAAGTGGAATAGCCGAACGGACTGAGAAGAAGTGGAACGTGATAATGCTGCTGCGTATCCTCGACGAGAAACATCACGACGACGTGCGGATAGAAACTTCTTAAGTTCTGGGCTTTGAAATAAGCCGATGTGTCGAAGCTCAAACGGTAGAGTCCGGGCTGCAAATTAAAATCATCCGGCAACAAGTCTCTAAGGCGACCATCCGTATCCGTCACACCCGTCCCGAGCGCGTGCCAATCTCCGCTTGTTCCATTCATTTCCAGATGCACGGGCACGCCGCCCGCCGGATGACCTTGCGAAGTGTCCAGGATGTGTGTCGTGATCGCACTCATGTTTCCAGAAGTTTTCCCAATCTCAGATGTGTTATCTTGCGCTGCTCTTCCGCAGCAACACGAAGTTCTTTGTCTGCATCGTTCCGCAAACGCTCTTTGAGAATCAAGAGCATCTCATCCGCCGTCTTCCCCGTAGCGCAAACGATATAGATGTGACCAAACTTTCTCTCATACTCACGGTTGGCTTCCGCGAGAGCAAGTCGTGTTTC
>JACCVS010000119.1 GCA_013698055.1 Acidobacteriota bacterium | reverse complement strand
TGAAGCGGTTCGCTTTTCTTAGTGCGCTGATAGTTCTCTGCCTGTACTCAATCTCGGTTCGCGCGCAGCAGGATTTCTCGAAAGTTGAAATCAAAGTCACGAAGGTCGCCGGTAGCGTTTACATGCTCGAAGGCGCGGGCGGCAACATCGGCGTCTCTGTCGGCGCTGACGGTATCCTGATTGTTGACGACCAGTTTGCTCCGCTGGCGGATAAGATTCGCGCGGCCTTAAAGACACTCGGCGAAGGCAAATTGAAGTTTGTGCTTAATACAAACTGGCACGGCGACCACACGGGCGGCAACGCTCAGTTCGGGCAGGAGGCTTCCATCATCGCTCACGACAATGTGCGAAAACGATTAGCCTCCGAGCAGAAGATCAGGGGCGGGAAAGTTCCAGCTTCGCCGAAAGAGGCGCTGCCCGTCGTCACTTTCGACAAATCGCTGTCCGTCTATTTCAACAATGAAGAGATACGCGCCATCCATTTCCCGCATGGACACACGGACGGCGACAGCGTCATCTTCTTCACAGGCTCGAACGTCATCCACATGGGCGATGATTTCTTCGCCGGAAGATTTCCCTTCGTTGACATCGAGAACGGCGGTGACGTGGTGAATCTGGCGAAGAACGTCGGGGAGATTATCAATCGGCTGCCCGCCGGGGTGAAGATTATTCCCGGCCACGGCCCGCTTTCCACCGCCGATGACTTAAAGCTCTATCACCGGATGCTCGTCGAGACGATTGACATTGTGAGTAAACAGGCAGCGGCGGGCAAAACTCTTGAACAGGTGAAAGCCGCAGGTCTGCCCGAAACGTGGAAATCCTGGGGCACAGGTTTTATCAAGACGGATCAGTGGATTGAGCTGATTTATAGAAGCCTCAAAAACAGTAGCAAGTGACGAGTTAAATCCAGCGGCTCAATGCTGGCGACTCATCTCTTATTCTTGCTCATCACTTGTCACTCGTCACTGCTCTTAAAAAGCTCTCGCCCGCAGTCAATTTTAATCTGAAGTTATCGGCAATCGTCTGTCCAATGTCCGCGAGCGATGAGCGGATGCGGAGGTCAACGCCCGCGCGCGCGTTCTCGCCATAAACTATCAGTGGCGAATACTCGCGCGTGTGGTCTGTGCCGGGAAAGGTCGGGTCGTTGCCGTGATCGGCAGTGATGATGAAAACGTCTCGTTCTCCCATCGCCGCTTCGATCTCCGGCAAACGCGAATCGAAATGCTCAAGCGCTCGGGCGTAGCCTTCCGTGTCGCGACGATGTCCGTAGAGCATGTCGAAGTCCACGAGGTTCGAGAAGATAAGGCCGCGCGTGTCCTGCTTGAGCGCGTTGATGGTCTGGTCAATTGACTGGTCGTTGTTCTTCGCCGTCATATCAAGCGTGACGCCTGCCGAATCATAGATCGAAGCGACTTTGCCGATGCAGACGACATCGAGTCCGGCTTCGCTCAGAGCGACGAGAAGGTTTTCGCGCGGTGGAGGCACGGCGTAATCGTGGCGGTTCTCTGTCCGGCGAAACTCGCCCGGCGAGCCTAAGAATGGGCGCGCAATCACGCGGCCTACTTCGTCTTTGCCGCTTAAGATACGACGCGCGGTCTCGCAGATTTCGTAAAGTCTCGAAACGGAGATTACTTCTTCATGCGCGGCGATTTGAAAGACAGAGTCGCCCGAAGTGTAAACGATTGGCTTGCCCGTCAGAACGTGCTCCTCGCCAAGCTCCTTAATGATCTCAGTGCCGGAGGCCGGAACGTTGCCTAAGATTCCGGGGACGTTCGTCTCCTTGATGAACCTGTTAATGATCTCCGGCGGAAAGCCTTGCGGGTAAGTCGGGAAGGCGCGCTCTAGAATGATTCCGGCCATCTCCCAGTGGCCTGTCGTCGTATCCTTGCCGTTCGATTTCAGGGCGCAACGACCGTAAGAGCCGCGCGGGTTTTCGATAGCGGGAAGATTCTCCAAAGGACGAATATTCCCTAGCCCGTAGCTTTGCAGATTCGGCAGGCGCACTTCGCGCGAAGCTAAGATATGACCGAGCGTATCCGAGCCAGCATCGCCCCAAGCGGCAGCATCCGGCATCTCACCGATGCCCACGCTGTCCAAAACAATTAAGATCATTCGATCAAAAGCACTGCCTTGATTCATCAACTGATTTCCCTTCTGCCTGGTATTTGATTTTCTGGCAACTGTTGGCTGTTCGCTGCCAATTAGCTTTTCGGCGCATAGTAGCCTTCGCGCGCCCGCACCTGTGTGCCCGCAGCGTTCGCTCCGCGAACTTCGACGCGGATCGCGCGAAAGCGTCCGTCGCGCGTTTTGTTCGTCGGGTAATAGCCGAGACTATACTGTGTGCCGATCTCTGCGGCGACCTGCGCGAAGGCTGCGCGCGCGTCTCTGAGGTCGCGCGTCGGGAAGGTCTTGCCGCCTAAAGCTCGCGCCAGATCGTTCATCTCGCGCCGCGCCAGATCGTAAAGGCTGCGGCTAATCTGCATCCGCTCAAACTGTCCCATCTTGCAGAATTCTTCGTAGTTGGCGGCGTCTGCGCGCGGCACAAAGATTCGGCGGTAACGCTCAAGCTGCCTTCGCGAAAGCCGCAGCGTGCCGAACTGCTGACAATCTCTCAGCAAGCGATCTTCGACGAAGTCCTCCGTGTTGACCTGTATGAAGTAGGAGGCAACGCCCGTGCGTTGAAGTCGCGCTCGCGCCTCTGCGTAGTCCGCATCGCTCGCCGAATCAACGCCGTCCGTGAGAGCCACGACGGCGCGACGCCCGCGCATCTCTTTGCTCGGCGGCTCACGAAAAACCTCTTCACCGATTCGCACGAGAGCGTCGTAGTAAGGCGTTCCGTTGCTGGTGCCGATGTTCTCCAGCGCTTTTTGTAGCGCCTCGCGGTCGTCAGTCAGAGGTGTCAGGAGATCAACAGTCGCAAGTTTCTGCGTGCCCTCTTCTGAATTATTGAAAGCGATGATGGCGACACGGTCTCCGGGACGCAGGGCTTCGATAAAAGTGCGCGCCGCGCGGCGTATCAAACCTATGTCGGCGCGCGTCGAGCCGGAAGTGTCCAACAGCAGCGCGACTTCGAAGGGTGCTTCCGTGGTGGCGAAGTTACTGATCTGCTGCGGGCGATTGTCTTCGTAGAGAATGAAATTGTCCGCGCGCAGGTTCGCCAGAGGCCGTCCCGTCTTATCCGTGACAATCGCCGGGACAGAGACCAGTTGTGTGTCAACGCGCAGGACATCCCCGTCGTCAACCTCGTCGCCGGTAGCCATCGGCGAAGGCGTTGGGCGTGGCGGTGTCGCGCCCGGCTCCTGCCGCGAGCCTTGACCCACACGGCGTGGCCGCTGCTGCTTATCCTGCGGCGTTTGCTGCGCGATGGTGATTGCAAACGCACTCAGGAGAGCGGTGAGAAGAATGAGCGGGAGGGCGAGTCGCGCTCCCTGAGCGGTTCGCGTTCTTTTTGGAGTTGCCGCGTATTTAGCCATGACAGTAAACTTCCTGAAAAGTGTTGGGGTAAATATAGCCGCAAACGTGCGGCTGGCGAAAGTGCAAGGCCACGCAATTTGAAAGGAGCGAAAACAATGCCTGTCATCGGCAGAATGGACGACCAGGTCGAAGAGGTGCTCATCGCGCCCATCGCCAGAAGACACGAGCAGAAGCGTAAAGAGCGGGAGCAGGAGAATCAGGCGCAGCGTGAGGAAGCTACGGGGACAGAGGAAGAGGTGGAGCAACCCGGAAGTTCAGAGTAAGGTACGCGTCAACTATCGGATAACTTTCGTGCCCTTGTTTGAGACGTTCGCCAATCAACCCGAGCCATCTCGCGCGCATCAAAGTGACTGCCCATTTGAGCTATCATTGAGGCATGTTTTAGGACTCGATTAACAAACGAACAAGGGGAATCTTTAAGATGAATGCGAAGAAGAAACTGACCGTGAAAGTCTCGTCTTTCACGCCCGCCGAGGAACGCGCCGCGCGCTCCGAGCGCATTGAAGTTAACGAGGCTGAGCCTTACGGCTGGATGGCGCGCTCTGAATCAGGTGCGGAGCAGGATTACCACCTCTACTGCGAGCCGCGCACGCGTCGTCTGGCCTGCACCTGCGCGGATTTCGTCTTTCGCGGCAACGCCGAACCCGGCTACGAATGCAAGCACGTTTCGGCGGTGCTCAAGTACCTCGGACGGCGCTACCTGGCAGAAGACTACGACCCGCAACACCAACATCCGCACGCCGCTTAGCATTCTGAACAATTTCGAGCTTCAGAAATATTGGCTTGGAAACGAAACGGCGCTTCATCGTCAAGACGAAGCGCCGCTCGATAATTCACTGTCTCCTTGCGAGGATCAGTAAAGATTGAAGTTGTATTCGATCTGGATGTACTGCGAGACAGGTCTGCCATCCTTCGTCGCCGGAGAGAACCTGATCTGCCTCGCCGCCGCCATCGCCTTCTCCGTCAACCCGTGCGGCAAACCACTCACCGTCCTGATGCTCGTCACCGTCCCATTCGATGAAAACACCGCTCTCAACACGACCGTCCC
>JACCVS010000098.1 GCA_013698055.1 Acidobacteriota bacterium | reverse complement strand
GCTGCCCATTGACGCGCTGCCCGGACTCTACGGCCCGACGGCTTTCATGCGCGGGCTGGCGCAGGCCGAAACGATTGCCCCACAGGTTGCGACGAAGAATGTAGGCGAACGTTCGCAAGCACTTCGCGCTTATCACAACGCGCGCATTCAACAAATCGCCGCCGACTGGGCGTCTGATGTTGCGCGAACCGGGGGCGTCGTTCCTCGTGATGTCGTGGCGAGAATCGAGAGAAGAAAGAGCAACCCCGGCGCGATTGAGATAGCCCCGATTGCTGTTACTAAGAGCATCACAGAGGTTAGTATTCTGAGATCAATCACGGCGGATGCCACCGCGCTCGAAGCCGCGACGGACATCTCCTCATGGAACAAAATTGCTGCGCTTCACAGCAGTGATGTGCGCCTCGACAAAGGCAGCATCGCGTTTATCACGCGCCAGAATCAAACTTTGCGCGCCAATGATGCGCTGCTTTCACAGACACTCAGAAATCTTGAGCAATACATGGCGCTCGATACCGTACGCAACGAATATATGCTACGCACAAAGCTGCACGGCTGGTTCGTCACGGAGATGGCGAAGAGCAGCAATGTCGAGACGTTGAATGAAATGGTCTATGCTCAACTCTTCCTGACGCCGCGCTCTGACCCCTGGCTCGGACTCTATTCCCCGGACGTTTACACGGCGCTGGATAACGGCGGCATCAGCAAGAACTAAGCGATGAAAGTTAGACGAAGGAAAACAAGTGTGGAGAGCGGGGATTGAAATTTGGAGAATAGCTCAAAATCCCAACTGCTATAAAGAAGTAACGGCCACCGCTAGAAGAGTGGCCGTTACTTTTGAACCTGATAACACTTTATTCCTTGAATATCAGATTTACACTCAAGAGTTGAAATAGGGTGTACGGGGATCGAACCCGTAGCCTCCGCCTTGAGAGGGCGGCGTGGTAACCAATTCCACCAACACCCCTTAAAATCCTTAACGAGAATCAGCATATCACAAGGCTTAAACTCTTTCAAAACGATACCAAGACGCTTTCAAAGTGTCCTTCAAAGTGTCCTCAGAAACTGGAGACACAAAAATGGCGAAGGAAAGAAGCGGTTATATTTACCAAGACAAACAGGGCAGTTGGTACGCACGAACTACGGTAACTGATTCAAGCGGGAAGCGGCGGAACGTCAAGCGACGTGCACAAGACAAAACCGAAGCTCGACAAATACTGAAAACCATCTTACGGCAGATTGACGATGAAGGTGAGAAAACACTTGACGCGGCGACCATAACATTTAACGACTTGGCGGATTACTACGCTGAACGTTATTTAAAGCCTGCGGAATACCGCGACGAGCGCAAGACCAGCGGCTTACGGTCGTTAGACAGAGCGCAACATGCGGTTGTTATATTCCGGCAGTATTTCGGCGGGCGGAAGTTGCGAAGCATAACCTACGGCGATTTGTACGCATTTAAACAAAGGCGGTTAGCCACGCCGACGCAATATACACATCCGCGAACCATCGCCAGCGTAAATCGAGAGTTAGTCGTGTTACGCCGAATCTTGAATATCGCTGTGCGTGAAGGCTACTTAATCAAGTCACCTTTCAATGCGGGCGATTCGTTAATATCTGCCGCCGACGAGAATAGAAGGGAGCGGATACTGAGCCGCGAAGAAGAAATCAGGTTGTTCGCTGCCGTTGATGCTGAACCTAGGCGCGAACACCTACGCGGCATCCTGCTTATCGCGCTGGATTGCGCTTTGCGGCGAGGCGAAATCTTCACGCTTTGCTGGTCTGACGTTGACCTTGAACGCCGAACAATTACTGTCAGGGCTTTCAACTGCAAAACTGCCCGCAGTAGAACGGTGGCAATGACAAATCGAGTGTATGAAGATTTACACGGACGATGGCTTGATTCTAAGCAAGAACTAGGAACGCTTGTATTCGGCATCAGGGTGTCTATTAGAGCAGCGTTCGGTAAGGCGTGTAAGATGGCAAACATTCAAGACTTTCATTTTCACGATTGCCGCCATACATCCATTACGCGCATGATTCGCGCCGGATTACCGCCTGTCGAGGTTATGAGGGTAAGCGGCCATTCCACACTATCAGCCTTCTATCGCTACGCTAATCTGGACTCTGATGCAGTATTCCGCGCTGCTGCGGCTCTTGACGCTTACCATGCTCAAGCTGTCGAAACGCAAGCTACAAGCGCAGAGCTAATCAACTAGCTTGAGATTGCTGTTATGCGAAAAGAGCCTGCTCTATCTTCTAGGGCAGCTCTTTTCATTCGTAAGTAAAGCATTACCGAAATACTTGACATTCGCTCCCATTACAATAGAGTAAAGCCGCTTGTTGGAGCTACGAGAATCGGACACTTACAACTATGCCCCTTTCCTCTGGCACAAGTCTCGGTCGTTATAAGATTCTCTCACAACTCGGCGTAGGCGGGATGGGCGAAGTTTATCTGGCACTCGACTCGCACCTTAACCGTAACGTCGCCCTCAAAGTTCTACCAGCTGATTTAGTCAATAATCGGGAACGCTTGCATCGTTTCAAGCAGGAAGCTCAAGCCGCGTCCGCTCTTAATCATCAAAACATCATCACCATTTACGAAATCGGGTCGGAAGGCGACACGCACTTTATCGCCGCCGAGTTTGTTGACGGCGAGACATTGCGCCGCAAATTTCAGACAGCGCGCTTGGAGATTGAAGAAACGCTAACTATCGCTATCCAAATCGCTACCGCACTTGATGCCGCACATCGAAGAGGTATCGTGCATCGGGACATAAAACCTGAAAATGTCATGTTACGCGAAGATGGCTTGGTCAAAGTGTTGGATTTCGGGTTGGCAAAGCTGACAGAGAAAAAGACAGACGCGCCCGCCGATACCCAAGCTCCGACACAGGTTCTGATTAAGACTAGTATAGGGGCGGTGATGGGAACTGCCGCGTATATGTCGCCCGAACAAGCGCGTGGGCTTGAGGTTGATGCACGAACGGACATTTTCAGTTTAGGTGTTTGCTTGTACGAAATGTTTGCTGGTAGGTTGCCATTTACAGGTGAGACGACGAGCGATGTGATTGCCGCCATCCTGAAAACCGAACCCGCACCTTTGAGTAAGGTCAATCAAGAGATTCCAGTCGAACTCGAAAGAATAATTGGCAAAGCTTTAGCGAAAGACCGTGAAGAACGCTATCAAACTGCGAAAGACTTGCTGATTGACTTGCAGCAGCTGAAAAAGCAAATCGGGATTAAGTCTGAGATAGAGCGTAGCGAGCAGCCAGACAAAACAGAGAGCGAAAAAGCTACGCAAATTATGGCTGCTCGCCCGACTTCGAGTACGGCTCGTGTTGCCGGAGAAATCCGAAAGCACAAACTCGGTTTCACCATCGCGTTGGGGGTCTTATTGTTCACGGCGATAGGCTTGGGCTACTGGTTCTTAAGCAATCGCGGGGCAAGTACAAAACAAATCGAACTCATCGCTGTGCTGCCGTTTATCAACGAGAGCGGTAACGCTGATGTCGAGTATTTGTCCGACGGCATGACTGAATCACTTATTAACAGTTTGTCTCAACTGCCCAATCTATCGGTCAAAGCCCGCAGTACAGTGTTTCGCTATAAAGGAAAAGAAATTGAGCCGCAAACTGTCGCTGCGGAGTTATCTGTGCAAGCAATCTTGAGCGGGCGCGTTGTGCAACGCGGCGACGACTTGGTGTTGTACTTATCGTTGGTTGATGGACGTAACGGTAATCAGCTTTGGGGCGAACAGTATAATCGAAAGCTGACAGACCTTGTGGCTTTGCAGAGCGACATCGCCCGCGATGTTGCCAACAAATTACGAGCGAAATTGTCGGGCGCGGACGAGAGCCGCGTGACCAAGCGTTATACCGACAACACAGAAGCATATGAGCTTTATCTTAAGGGTCGCTTTTTCGCGGGCGGAAAGATTACAGAAGAGGGGATAAAGAGAAGCATCGAATACTACCAACAAGCAATTGAGAAAGACCCGAACTATGCGCTGGCTTTTGTCGGGCTAGCTCAGTCTTACATAAGGCTCGGTCATGTTTGGGGGTTTCTCCCGCCCCGAGAAACTTTTCCGAAAGCCAAAGCGGCAATCACGAAAGCCCTTGAGATTGACGAGACGCTTGCCGACGCGCACACCGCGCTGGCAGATTATTACTTATCGTATGAGTGGAATTGGTTAGAGGCTGAACGAGAAGTTAAGCTAGCCATCGAACTCAATGCTAATGATTCTGCGGCACACTGGATTTATGGCTCGTATCTCCAAATAATGGGACGATTCGATGAAGCTATCACGGAGAGAAAGTTAACCCGAGAGCTTGACCCATTATCACCGACAACAACCGCCAATATCGGATATCCGTATTACTACGCGCGGCAGTATAACCAAGCGATTGAGTATTACCGAAAGGCACTGGAGTTAGACCCGAACTACGCTTGGTCATATCTTTGGATAGGGCAGGCTTATGTGGAAAAGGGAATGTATGAGGAAGCCATCACGGAAATAAATAAAGCAATCACCCTTTCCGAAAGCAGCACGCGAATGACGGCGACGCTCGGGTATGCATATGCCGTAGCAGGGAAGCGTGACGAAGCGCAGAAAGTGATAGTCGAGTTGCAAGAGCAATCGAAGCGAAGGTATGTCCCGCCATATTTTATCGCAGTCGTCTACTCCGGCTTGGGAGAAAAAGAGCAGGCGTTTGAGTGGTTGGAAAAGGCTTATCAGGAACGTCACCCATATCTCACGCTCCTCAAAGTAGAGCCTGTTTTTGATAAACTACGCTCTGACCCGCGCTTCGCTGACCTCATACGTCGAGTCGGACTCCCACAATAGCCTGAATGTCTATCTGACTAGTCAATCCACTAGCTTGGAATGCTGGTTATGCGAAAAGAGCTGGCTCTATCTCTCGATTAAGCTTTTGGATAATGCACCCCCAACCACTTCTTTTTCAATGCATCTCGTAACTGCTGTAGAGCTTCTTTGTAGGAATTATTGCTCGGGTCTAGTTTTATCGCTACCTGTAATTCGGCTTCTGACTCCTCAAGCCTACCTAGCCTAAATAGAGCATTCGCTAAATAGAAATGATTATCTGCAATATCAGGTGCGAGCCTTATTGCCTCCCATCCTCATCACAATCAGACAATATTTTGAGACGCGTTCGCGGCTGATGCTATACTCACAGCTCCTGCCGGAAGATCAACCAAAGCGAGTGCCTCGAAGGAGAATGAAATGAAGATCGCTCTGCTCAGAGAGACACTGCCCGGAGAGGCACGGGTCGCGCTCGTCCCTGAATCAATACGCAAACTCGTTACTCTGAAAGCGACGGTGTCCGTCGAGAGCGGCGCGGGTATTCAAGCAGGCGCGTCCGATGCAGATTACGAGGCGGCGGGCGCAAGCGTCTCCACCGACCGCGCCTCGCTTCTCTCATCGGCAGACGTGTTGGCTGTGGTCAATCGCCCTTCACCTGAAGACATCGAGAATCTGAAACAGGGCGCAGTTGTTTTAGGATTCCTGCGGCCATTGGA
>JACCVS010000092.1 GCA_013698055.1 Acidobacteriota bacterium | reverse complement strand
GCAACGTCATGGAGTGGGCGCTGCTTGAAGGTGAGCCTGTTGGCATCACTGTCTTCTTCATAGACTTCGGCATTGATACGGGCGAGCGCATAATTCTTTCCGAAGAGATAGACATCTCTCATTGCCGGTCGATTGAGGAAGCGAAACAATCTCTCTTCAACCTTGATGCCGTGTACTTCCGCCGCGCGCTTGATCTTCTACGTTCGGAAAATTTCGAGTACAAGCTCAACGACAAACGACAGGGGCGGAGGTATTACGTCATGTCGCGGCTTTTTCAAGGTGTGGTCGAAAAACTGATTGAGGCGAATCGCTGATGTGCGGAATTTGCGGAGTGTGGGAGTACGGCGCGGCGCGCGGAAATGTCGAGCGCGAGCTTGTCGAGCGGATGCGCGATGAGATGACACACCGTGGGCCGGATGATGCGGGTGCGCTTGTTTTCGATGAAGGGCGCGGCGGCTTCGGTTTCCGCCGCCTTTCCATCATTGATCTTTCAGAGGCCGGTCATCAACCGATGCACGGTTGCACTCAGGGAGTGTGGCTCGTCTTCAACGGCGAGATTTACAATCACGCGAGCCTTCGTGAAGGTTTGGAAGCGCGCGGCCACGTCTATGCTTCGCGCACGGATTCAGAGACCATCCTGCATCTTTACGAAGAGCGCGGCCTTGATTTCGTTCACGACCTCGAAGGCGACTACGGCATCAGTATCTGGGATGAGAACCGCCAGCAACTCGTGCTGGTGCGCGACCGCATCGGTGTCAAGCCGCTCTACTTTTATCACAAGGACGGGCGCTTCATCTTCGCTTCCGAAATCAAGGCGATCCTGCAACACCCTGCTGTCACGCCCGATGTTGACGAAGAATCTCTTTATCACTACCTGACGTTCCTGACTACGCCCGCGCCGCGCACGCTCTTTCGCGACATACAGAAAATTCCCGCAGGCCACATGCTCATTGTGAAGCGCGATGGCACGATCAACCTCAAGCAATACTGGGATGCCTTGCCTCCCGCACAGGCTGAAGTGAGAAGCGATGAGGAGCACAAGACGGAAATCCTGCGCTTGCTCCGTGCGTCCATCAAGAAGCGGATGATGTCGGATGTGCCGTTCGGAGTCTTTCTCTCAGGCGGAGTTGATTCCTCCGCCAATGTCGCCTTGATGTCAGAGCAGATGACGCGCCCCGTCGAGACGTTTACTGTTGGCTTCAAGGATGCGGAGTATCTGAACGAGCTTGATTCTGCCCGGCGAATCGCGCGTGATTTCAACACGAATCACCACGAGGTCATCATCTCCGAAGATGAGATGCAGAAGTTTCTTCCAGACCTTGTCTTCCATCAGGACGAGCCGATTGCCGATCCCGTCTGCGTGCCGCTCTACTACGTCTCAAAGCTGGCGCGCGATTCCGGCACAATCGTCGTGCAGGTGGGTGAAGGCGCGGACGAGATTTTCAGCGGTTATGACAACTACGTGCGGCATCTGCGGATTTACGAAAAGTTCTGGCAGCACGCGGAGCGCGTCCCGCGCGGACTTCGTCGCGCCGCCAGCGCCCTCTCACGTCCGGCGCTTGAAGCGACGGGGAGAAAGCGCGCGGCGATTGAGCTGATTCGCCGTCTCGGCGCGGACGAGCCGTTGTTCTGGGGCGGAGTCGTGGTTTACGACGAGACCTTCAAGCCGCGCGTCCTCTCTAAACAGATGCGCGAGCGCATGAGCGGGCGCTCATCGCTTGAAGTCGTTAACTCGTACCTGAACTACATCGAAGAACAGCGACCCGAATCCGATTTCCTGTCGCGCATGACCTATCTGGAATTGAAACTCCGATTGCCGGAGCTATTGCTGATGCGCGTGGACAAGATCACGATGGCAACGTCACTCGAAGCGCGCGTGCCGTTTCTCGATCATCATCTCGTCGAATATGCGCTGGCGCTGCCGCGTGAGCTGAAGGTTCAAGGTCGCAGCGGCAAGCACATCCTGAAACGCTCGCTCGAAGAGATTCTGCCGCGTGATTTGCTGTACAGCCCCAAGCGCGGGTTCGGCGCGCCCGTGCGCGAGTGGTTCCGAAATGGTCTGGCCGGATGGTTCGATTCGCACCTGATGAACTCAACGATGCGACGGCGCGACTTCTTTGATTATCAATTCATCGCGCGCCTGTTGGACGAGCACCGGCGCGGCACGAAAGAGTGGGGCTTTCATCTCTGGGCTTTGCTCAATCTCAGTTTGTGGTATGAGCGGTGGATTGA
>JACCVS010000020.1 GCA_013698055.1 Acidobacteriota bacterium | reverse complement strand
CGCAACATCAGCGTGATGGGCGACGAGGGAAGCGATTACGCGAGTCACGCGGAGGTCAGGTATGAAGACTGTCGCGTGCCTCAGCGTAATTTGCTGGGACGCGAGGGCGAAGGCTTCCTCATCGCGCAGGAGCGATTGGGGCCGGGGCGAATCCATCACTGTATGCGCTGGGTGGGTATCTGCGAGCGTGCATTCGATATGATGTGCGAGCACGCCGCGCACAGAGAGCTTTCCCCAGGCGTGCCGTTAGGCAGCCGCCAAACTGTTCAGGCATGGATTGCAGAGAGCCGTGCCGAGATCAGCGCCGCGCGCCTGCTTGTCATGCAGACAGCCGAGCGCATTGACACCGAAGGTCAAGCGGCGGCGCGCGAAGACATCTCGCTAATAAAATTTTTCGTGGCGGGTATCCTACAAAAGGTGCTTGACCGCGCGATTCAGGTGCATGGCGCGCTGGGGCTGACGGACGACACGGTGCTGGCCTACTGGTTTAGGCACGAGCGCGCAGCGCGCATCTACGATGGGCCGGACGAAGTACACAAGGCGGTCGTGGCGCGAAGCGCACTCAGGAAGTACGGGGTTGACGTTTCTATTTAGAGGCGAGCTTATAAATAGCAAGCGGATGTTGAGAGTTCACGCTTCAGCGTGCGGTTTACTGACACGGATCAAACTGAAGTTTGTACTCTGAATATTTATGAGATTACTTCTAACCATCCTGTTCGGAGATGAACTTGCAGGAACCTCTTCTCGATAAGCCTCGGCATGTGCGCGACGGCGAGCAGTTGGACGGCGCGAAACTTCTGACTTTCCTGCGCGGTAAGCTGCCTGACCTCGATGGCGAGATAGATGTAAAACAGTTTCCTGCCGGGTTCTCCAACCTCACATACCTTTTACGCATTGGCGAACAGGAGTTCGTGCTGCGCCGCCCGCCGTTCGGCGCGAAGATTAAAACTGCACATGACATGGGGCGCGAGTTCCTGATCCTGTCGCGCCTCTATCCGGTCTTCCCGAAAGTTCCCCGCCCGATTCTCTACTGCGAGGATGAATCAATTCTAGGCTCCCCCTTTTATCTCATGGAGCGAGTCGGCGGAGTCATCCTGCGCGCGCGCCTGCCCGAAGGTCTGTCGCTGTCACCTGAAGTGATGCGTCGGCTCTCGGAATCATTTATCGAGAATCTGGTGGAGATTCACGAAGTTGATTACCTCGCGGCTGGCCTCAGCGATCTTGCTCGCCCTGAAGGTTACGTCTCGCGTCAAATCGAGGGCTGGACGAAGCGATATCACAACGCACGCACGGACGATGTACCCGAGATTGAGAAGCTGGCGCGGTGGCTGGCCGAGCACGCTCCGGCTGACTCCGGGCGAGCATTGATACACAACGACTACAAATACGATAACGTCGTGTTCGCCCTTGACGATCTGTCGCGCATCGTCGCGGTGCTCGATTGGGAGATGGCAACCATTGGCGATCCCTTGATGGACTTTGGGACAACACTCGGCTACTGGCTTGACGAGGATGACCCCGAAGAGTGGAAGCAATTCGGTTTCGGCCTGACGGCGCTGCCCGGAAATCTGCGCCGTCGCGAGCTGGTCGAATTTTACGCGCGGCGGAGTGGACGCGATGTCGGCGAGGTTGTCTTCTATTTTGCTTACGCGCTTCTGAAGGTCGCGGGCATCGTGCAGCAGATTTATTATAGATACCGACAGGGCTTCACAAAGGACGAGCGGTTCTCCAATCTAGGCTTGTTAGTTCGTGCCTGCGGCAATCTGGCGCAACGAGCTATCGAAAAAAATCGGATAGATGGACTGGGCTAAATGTTTCTTGAAATCAATCGGTTGTGAGCGGTTGCCGGGTGGCATCTTCGCACGCGTGCCGGACTGCCCTGAGCATGACTAGGCGAATCAATCCGCTAAAGGGTCTCACAAAAAGCCAGTATGCACGAAACTTCAGCCTGCTTGTTTCGTCACCACAGGTGATACGTGTTTCTGTGGAGAGGGTGGTTCGATTCGCGGCGGCTTCCTGAACAGTGAAATTCCAGACAGCTATAATTTCCTGATACGGCTGGATCAAGCTCAAACAGCCCCGGCCTCCAAATACATTCAACCCTGAACGGCTAGCGAAGAACACTGTAAAGTGTATAAACGGTAAAGAGAGTCAGGCAATAGTCAGGCGAAATTCCTCTCCTGCTACATTGATCTGACATGGGAGAAGTGTTGTCAACTCTCACGAAAAGATTTTGATGGCCGACGACGGTGAGGTGAAGAATGCGGATAATTCACACTCCTGGCTGAGGAAAAAATTAAGTGTATATCAAAAAGATAGTTAATTCCGATATCGGATTAGCTTCTGCCAATATTTAGAAACAATTCACCGAGAATACCTTCTCTTAAGAGTCCCTCAGACTGGAAAGCGCAGCGTGATAGCCACACATCCCATGAACGCCGCCTCCGGGCGGAGTAGATGATGAGCAGATGTAGAGACCTTTTGTCGGTGTTGTGTAAAGCCGAAGCGTAGGTCGCAAGAAGAGTTGCCGTATGTCCTGCGCGCCGCCGTTAATGTCGCCGCCGACGAGGTTGGCGTTGCGCCGTTCCAGTTCCGCAGGCGGCATTACGCTTCGCGCGAGTATCTGATCTCGAAAGCCGGGCGCGAACCGCTCAATTTGATTTTCAATCCGCTCCGTCATGTCGAACGTTGAGCCATT
>JACCVS010000014.1 GCA_013698055.1 Acidobacteriota bacterium | reverse complement strand
GTCCGAGCGGCTCACGACCGAGTTCGTCGAGCGGGCGTTCGGGCAAGCCCAACATCGGCGGGGGCAAGCCGTATCACCGCTGGTGCATAGTGATCGCGGAAGTCAGTATGCTAGTCATTCGTTCCGGACGAAACTGGCGGCTTGGAATTGCACGCAAAGTATGTCGCGCCGCGGCAACTGTTGGGACAACGCGGTCACCGAGAGCTTCTTCGGCATCCTGAAGACCGAACTCGGAGACAGGTTTGAGACGCGGCAGCAGGCGGGTGATCAAATCTTTGATTACATTGAGGTCTTTTACAATCGTCAGCGGATGCACTCAGCCAGCGATTATTTTGCGCCGGCGGAGTATGAAGCGCGCTACCATGAAGCGCACCTGAAGCAAGCAGCGTGAGGCTCGACGAGAGCCTTATCTGCCTCTCTACTAAACGGGGTAAGATTCATAAGTAGTTCTCATCATGGTACTCGTAACGCACCAGAATCCGACGAAAGTTTTGCAGCCAAGCAAACAGCCGCTCGACTTTCCAACGCCGTTTGTAACGACGCAAAGCTCGCCCGTCTTGCGTTCGAGCCTTCTTGCGGTTCGACTTGTGCGGAGCAATCAACTCCACGCCCTGCTCTCGAAGCTCTTTGTCCAACGGGTCGGTAGTCATACGCCTTATCGCCAATCAGGCGCTCAGGGGCATCGTCGGTAAAGCGTCCGACGAGAGTTTGTCGGACAAGTCGGACTTCATGCGGCGAAGCATTCTCCGTGTAAATGGCGAGAGGAAGATCAATGCGGGCTGCCACTGCCATGAGCTTCGTACCCTTGCCCCGCTTGGTTTTTCCGACTTTGCTGCCCCCTTTTTTTGCGGTGATAACGTTCCGTCAATAAAGCATTCGGATAAGTCCAAGCCGCCGCGTGTTCGCAGGTCTTCGGCCAAAGTTTCCAACACCCGCTTGAGCCTGCCATCCTTGACCCAGTGCTGGAATCGGCGGTGGCAAGTCCGGTACGGCGGAAACCGTGGCGGTAAGTCGCACCACCTTGCGCCAGAGCGCAGTATCCAAGAGGACACCATTCATTACCTCACGCTCAGAGCGGCGAGGTCTGCCACGATCTCTGATGGTTGGTGGTTGGTCAAAAAGCGGTTCTATCAAAGACCATTGTTCGTCAGCTAGTTCTTCGCGTCGTGCCATGCTGAAATCGTAGCACGACTATTTTTGAGATAGCTTCTAACAACTTTTGGGCTTCCATCAATAGATGCTGCCAACTGGCTAAAGATTTTAAGGGAGCCGATTGAAGAGATTTTAACACCAAATTCGCAAATGGAAGCTCCCGAACACAAAACAGCCGGAGAATTAAGATTCTCCGGCTGCTGTTGACTAACGCTGATTCGTGAATTTTTCAGTACGCTGTCGAATACTGGTCATTGAGCGTCTGGCGCAGACGGTCAAAGTACGAATCGAATGTCACAAAACTCGAACCCTGAAAGAATGCTCGTCCGCCAGTCTCGTTTGAGAGGCGATTGAGAGAGCTTTGGCCGTAGCCAATCGCCCTGCTATTCCAACTCGTCAAGCCAACGCTCGGCGCATAGAAAGAATAGACTGCGACATTGCGCTTATTCGCCTCTTTGATGGAGCGAAGAAGGTCAATCGTATTAGCCGCCGAGTCAATATCAAAGCCGCGCGACGTGTCCAGACCATCTGAAATCAAGAGCAGCGCGTTAGGATTCTGACCGCCCTCTTCAAACTTGCGTAGCGCCTCTATGACTTCCACGTAAGGATTGTAAGGCGAGACTGCGGTGCTGCCGACGGGCACACGCAAAGCCTTAGCAGCCATTTCAAGATCATCCGTGAATGCTTGCCTAACCTGCAACGATCCTGCCCTGACATAAGCGACCATTACGCGCGAGCCTGCGGGCAACGAGCGGATAAAGTCACGTGTGACCTTAAGCTCACTTCCGACACGCGAAACCAAATCGTCCTGCACGAGAATCGCCAGATTCAAAGGCGACTCGACACGCGCTTTTTCCGCGCCTTTGCCCAACACTACAGCGGCGTTCGCTGCCGACATACTCAAAGATACGGCAAGTAAAAGTGCGAAGGCCGCGAAAAATGAAAATGCTTTTCTTCCCAACATTGTTCTCACTACTCCCTTTGTAAACTAAGTCCGAAATCCCCTGCTTTCACAATTCGACTTCGGAAAAACAGGCGATTGTTTCTAATTCTCTATGCCTTTGGTGTTTCATCCGAAGTCGCTCCAGCAGGAACTTTTTTTCGTGAGCATAAGATGCGATGAATAGATTAAAGGTGGCCTCAGAGTACGATAGGCAGGAGGCAGTAGGCAGAAGGCAGTAAGTGCCGTAACGACATGAGGCATTGAGCTATTGTCTTGACCTGCTTACTGCCTTCTGCTTACTGCCTTCTGCTCTTTGTGCAGGGAACAAACCCCATCGGCGTCGCATGGCGGGGGAGCGCCGAAGAGTTTGTAGCGGCGTGTGGCGAGCCAGTGATAAAAACCGCGCCCCAGGGCGGTGAAAGGCCAGATGGAGAGTAAGGGGACGAGGTAACGCCAGCGCGGAAGGACTCTCATCACTTCCAGCCA
>JACCVS010000009.1 GCA_013698055.1 Acidobacteriota bacterium | reverse complement strand
GCATCGGACTGGTGACGGATGCGCGCTCCGTGACCATCTCGTCGGGCGGCAAATTGCTGAGTTCGACTCAACCGAACCAACCCCCCGCGCCGCTCGCGGTTGCTCGTGTGCGTCTCGAAGCGCGCCTGCTCGCGCCGCAGCCTGAGACGTTTGACGCGAACAACTACAAAGTCGAGCTTGCCGGAGTCGCTACACGCGCCGACGCCGAACGCCTTGCGCGCGAGATACGCGAACAGATGAGTGAGGCGGCGGAACTCAAATTCGACCCGACGACAAACACATGGCGCGCACTCGTCGGCTCGAATCTCTCGGCAACGAAAGCCGTAGAACTCCGCGAACAACTCGAAGACGCGGGCTTTGCGACTGCGCGAATCGTTGACGCGCGCAACGCGCAAGGAGGCGTGCGCTCTGTGAACTCGAACACTGTTCAACCAGCCGCACGCATGAGCGCCCCCACGCGCGAGGTCGTCGCTTACGCTTCCGGCTCATCCAAACTTTTCAGCAGCAGCGCGCCTGTCATCTTCGCCTCCGAAAGTGGAGCGAGCGCTCCCGTTCGCTTCAACGAGAAACCTTTTCGTGGTCAACTGGAAGTTTTCGCTAATTCGCGTGGGATGCTGACGGTTGTCAACGTGCTCAGTCTCGAAGATTACGTGCGCGGCGTCGTCCCGAACGAATTGTCACCGGGCGGCTATCCTGCGATTGAAGCTCAGAAAGCTCAGGCCATCGCGGCGCGCACTTACGCTGTCAGGAATCGAAACCAGTATGCCTCGCAGGGCTTCGATCTTCTGCCGACGACGCGCTCGCAGGTTTACGGCGGCCTCTCGACCGAGCACCCGCTCTCGACCCGCGCCGTTGAAGAGACGCGCGGACTGGTCGCCACCCACAGGAATGAGCCGATCAACGCGCTCTATACTTCCACCTGCGGCGGACGAACGGAAGATGTCGAGAATATTTTCAACGAGGCGACGCCCTACCTGCGCGGGCGCGAATGCTCACTCGAAGGCCGCGCGCACTTCTCAACCTTTACCGTTAAGTCTTCGCGAGATTTGCCGGACATACGCGAAGAGGCTAACGCCGGGCTGGCGCGCGACGCAGCCCTGCTCGGCGTTCACAATTTTAATCTCGGCACAAAACGACTCACGGATAACTGGCTCACTTCTCCCGTTTCTCAAACGGAGGTTCGCAACTGGCTTTTGATAACCGCGAGTTTAGCGCGCCAATCCGTTCCGGCAATCAGCGATGATGTGACGCGCGCGCCCGGCTTCAGCACCGCGCTCGCCGCTGCCCTCTTCGGCGAAGCGCGCGCAGATACATTGCTTGACAACGCGGACGTGGAATACCTGCTCTCCTTTCGAGATGCCGGAGACATCCCTGAGCGTAACCGTGCCGATGTCGCATGGCTCGTCCGCGATGGCTTTCTTTCGCTTTTCCCGGATGTTACCCTGCGACCCCGGGAAGTTATGTCGCGCGCCCGCGTCATCCACACCATCGCTCGCGCACTGGAAGCGCACGGCTTCTTCGGCCTGCAAAAAGGGACGACGCGACCCACGACCGGCGGCGCGATGGTTCTGCGCTCCGCCAAGAACCGCGATCAGCCAATCAGCGTTGATTCCGACGCTTACCTCTTCCGCGTTTTCGGCGATAACGCTTACCAGATGCGCTCTCTGGCTCTGGTCGGCGGCGAGCCTGTCGCCTTTCACTTGAACACGCGCGGCGAAGTTGATTATCTCGAAGTTCGACCCGCCCCGAACGGCGCGGCAGCCGACCGCTCGTCGCCCTACACCAACTGGACGGCGATGATGTCTGTCTCCGAAGCCCAGTCGCGCCTCGCCCGCTGGTCGCGTGGCATCGGCACACTCACAAACTTACGCATCGCCGCGCGCGGCTCGTCGCGCCGTGCGACTGATCTTGAAATCGTTGGCACAAACAGCACAGCGCACCTGCGCGGTGGTCGCATCCGCTCGGCTCTCGGCTTGCGCGAGCAGCTTTTCGTCATTGATCGAAGATACGATGAATCAGGGCGACTCGTCGGCTTCACTTTCACCGGGCGCGGCTGGGGACACGGTGTCGGCATGTGTCAGGTCGGAGCTTTCGGCCTCGCGCGCCAGGGGTTGACCTACGATAAGATTTTGAAGGCGTATTACACAGGGATTGAGCTGACTAAGCTGTACTGAGAAACGAACGTTTGATGAGTAGCAACATCGCCCAGAACAAACACGTCACGCTTTATGTTGTTCCCGGTTGCCCTCTCTGCGCGAATGCGCGGGCATGGTTGGGGCGACACGACGTCGAATATACTGAGCGTGATGTCGCAAACGATTTCGGGGCGTTGCGGGCGATGCACAAATTGACCAGACAGCGGCTCGTCCCCGTGTTTGAAGCGAACGGGCGCGCGATTGTTTGCCCGACGGATGAAGAGTTAGCGGAGTTTCTATTGTGAAGGCTCAGACGCATTTCTCCCGCGCGCAAACTTTGGGCGCGCTCGCGCTGCTTGGTCTAATCTGGTTGGTGATTATCTTTCGTCTCTTCTTGTCCCGCTTGTGACTCCTTCCAACGAATCATCGAAACCCATCATCGCCATTGTCGGCCCAACGGCTTCAGGTAAAAGCGAGCTTGGCATTGAGGTGGCTCTGCGTTTCGGGGGCGAGATTATCAACTGCGATTCCGTGCAGGTGTATCGTGAGATCGAAATCGCGACGGCCAAAGTTCCCCTGAAAGAAAGGCAAGGTGTCCCGCATCACCTGATTGATTTCGTTCCGCCGGAGATTAACTACACGGCAGGCGATTGGGCGCGCGAGGCTGCACGAAAGATCGAAGAGATTGAATCGAGGGGGCAGATGGCGATGCTTGTCGGCGGCACAGGATTATACCTGCGGGCGCTGCGCCATCCCTTCTTTCCCAGCCCTAAGACGGATGAGGGCTTGCGTCGTCGCCTATCTGAAATCAGAGAGCGACGCGGCCCCACGCATCTGCACAGAATGCTGCGGCGGCTCGATCCACAGTCTGCCGCAACACTCTTTGAGCGTGATTGGCCGCGCGTGCAGCGCGCGCTCGAAGTCAGGCTTCAAACCGGCGAGCGGATGTCCGAGCAAATGCCCGCCCGCATGGAGCCACCCGCCTGCGCGGCTCGAATTCATGTCTTCGTCCTGCTGCCCCCACGCGCAGAGCTTTACCGGCGAATCAACGAGCGCACTGAGATTCATTTCGCCGCCGGGCTGGTTGATGAAGTGCGCCACCTGCTGGACAAAAATGTTCCCGCCGAATCGAACGCCCTCGGCGCGCATGGCTATCGCCGCGTCGTCGAATACCTCAAGGGATTGCGCGATTTGGAAAGCGCCATCGAACAGACCAAGCTCGACG
>JACCVS010000818.1 GCA_013698055.1 Acidobacteriota bacterium | reverse complement strand
TCATTTCGAGAAACTGCGCAGAGGCTTTGCTCCCACCCGCGGCTTCACTTTTTGTGGCCGGGCGGATGGAGACCACTTCTTCCACACCATCTTCAAAGCCAATCCTGAGTCTGACGGCGAGGCCCAGAGCTTCGTCAAAACTATGGGCGAAGTAGCGGTTGTAATGCACCTCCCCGTCCTCGGATTCCGTCCAGTTAACCGCCTCGACGATGTGCGGGGTTTCCGCCACCCGCGCCCTCTCTTCGGCGTCGGCGAGTGCCATGTGCTCAAAACTGTAGGTCGCGCCCGGATGGGGGTCGAACGTATACCCTGTGGCTAGTTTTTTCATTTTCTATTACCTTTCTTCTTCGGCACGGGTGTACGTTCTCATATACAAACTCCGTTTCAATTAGATTACTCTTGCTTTTGAGCAGCCTCAATCCACTTCGAGACATGATCGGCAACATGGAACAGATCATCAGGTTTGATGAGGTAATCTTGCCCCCCGGCCTTCAACGCCTGCTCTTTTTCCGCGGGCATAGCGCGGGCGGAATAAAATAGAACCGGCGTGCTTGAATCAAACTCACGAATCCCCAGGCACAACGCCACGCCGGATGAATCCGGGAACGTGTGGTTCAGGAGATAGAGGTCGAAGTGCTTGGCTTTCGCCAGCACCATGAAATCTGCACCGTTGCTAACGCCTGTCACTTGAAATCCAGCCTGCTCAAGCAGGATGGTCATCAATACGCGCGTGTCGTCATGATCCTCGACATACAGAACGTGGCGTTTTGTTGGTTTCATAGCGGTTGTTAGTCTATCACTTTCATCAAGATCGTGCCTCAGCCAGCAGGTGATTGAAAGCTCTGCCATCAGAATACAGTTTCAGGCAGGCTCCAACAGGGGAAAACAACTGATTTGCCAGTTAAGGGCTGCCGCATTACACTACCAACGCTTGAGCCGCTTTCGCGATGGGAAAACATGGAAAAGTTCAAAGCGCGCTGGAATATGCGACGGCGCGCGCACTGCTCACCGGACTCGGCTGGCTGCCGCGTCCTCTGGCCGTCGCCACAGGGCGCGGTGTTGCGCGCGTCGCTTACGGATTAAGCGACAGGCTTCGGCGCACGGGCTTTCGTAATCTCGAACTCGCGTTTCCGGAAATGGATGAGCGCGAACGAGAGCGCATCCTTCATGGCTGCTTCACAAACCTTGGCCGACTGCTCGGCCAGTTCAGCCATTTCCCCCGCGCTACCCCTGAAAGTTTACGTCGAATTGTCGAGTGTCAGGGACTGGAAAATCTAGAGGCAGCGCAAGCGCGCGGGCGCGGAGTTATTTTATTCACCGGACATCTGGGGGCCTGGGAGCTTTCGAGTTTCGCGCTCTCGGCCTTTGGCTACCCGATGAGCTTTCTCGTGCGTCGCATTGATAATCTTCACGTCGAACAAATGATCGAGAAAACGCGCACTCGATTCGGCAATCGCTCGATAGACAAACGCGCTGCCATGCGCCCCATGCTGCGCACCTTGCGCACAGGTGGAACGCTCGGCACTCTCGTTGACCTCAACACACAGCCTCATGAAGGCATTTTCGTAGATTTTTTCGGCATTCCCGCTTCAACCACGTCCGGTCTGGCAGCACTTGCGCTCCGCACGGGAGCCGCAGTCCTACCGGTTTTCGTTCCCTGGGATGAAAATAAGAAGCGGTTTATCCTTCGTGTTGACTCGCCGCTGACCATTATACCCACAGGCAATCAGAAAGAAGACATTAAGCAGCTAACCTCTCTCTTCACATCCGTTGTCGAAAATTATGTCCGAAAATACCCGGAGCAGTGGCTTTGGATTCACAAACGTTGGAACACGCGACCCGAAAAAGACGCAAACCTTTATGCGGCGCGAGGGACAGTGAAATAAAGTAAGAAACTTCAAGATTTGCATTTTTCTCGTTTACCTTCCCATCACTGAGAGTTCACTTTAACCTCTGACTCAAGTGTGATTTTGTCGCCATTTTGATTTGTCACGAAAATATCCTGTTTTAGTGACGATTATGCTTGACACCTCACAAAACTTCGGTATAATTTCACACATACTGAGGCAGGGATACCGAGTTGGAGTGCTTCGGTGGTTAATAACGGAATTATCTCGCCCGTAACGCATTGCCTAAA
>JACCVS010000816.1 GCA_013698055.1 Acidobacteriota bacterium | reverse complement strand
AGCAACCCGTAAACAATTCGCTTATCACGCAAGCGCTGGTAATCGAACTGCATCATGAGCAGCATCGCGCCAAAGCCTATCGCCGTCCAGATGCCCTGCTTGATGACGTAGTGATACTGGTTGCCATTTTCAGCCTGCGCCATCACCGCCGACGCGCTATAGACCATGACGATGCCAAACAACGCCAGCCCCGCTGTCGCAGCAAACAACCATTTATCGGCTTGTAGCTTTCTGGCCATAAAAACAGAATTCAGGAGTCAGAATCCAGAAGTCAGAATAAAAACAAAAGCGGTTTCCGCCTTTTCATTCTGACTCCTGAATTCTGGATTCTGGATTCTTCAATCCCTTCACTTCTTCCTTGAACACTTGCCCGCGATGCTCGAAGCTCTTGAACATATCGAAGCTGGCGCAGGCGGGCGCGAGCAGAACGATGTCGCCCGGTTGCGCTGATTCTTGAGCGCGGCGAACGGCATCGCCCATGTCGCTGGCGCGTTCCATCGAAGCGTCGTCTTCCAACTCCCTTTCAATCGTGTCTGCGTCTTCGCCGATTAAAATCAATTTGCGAGCGTGCGAGCGGATGAGCGGCGCGAGCGGCGCATAAGGAGCTTGTTTGCCGCGTCCGCCCAGAATCAAAACTACCTTGCCATCTTCATCCGCGAACGCCTCCAGAGCTTTCAAGGTCGCGTCAACGCTCGTCGCTTTAGAGTCGTTGTAGAACTTCACACCGTTTATCTCGCCGACAAATTCCAAACGATGCTCGACGGGCTTGAATCGCTTAATCGTCTCGCGCATCGAATCAGGACTTGCGCCGCAACTGAGTCCAGCCGCCAGAGCAGCCAGCACGTTCTCGACATTATGCAGTCCGCGCAATTGCATCTCATCCCGCATCATCAGCACACGCTCTCCGTCATTTGTGCGCGAAACGATCTCGCGCCCGTTTCTCAGGAACAATCCTTCATCCAGTTCGCGCCGCACGCTGAAAAGAACAACATGCGCCCTTAAACCTTTAGCCCAGGAGGAAACGATTTCGTCATCCGCATTGAGAATCGCCACATCACCCACCGTCTGGTTGCGGAAGATGCGATGCTTGGCCACCGCATAGTCTGTCAAAGTTTCGTAGCGATCCATGTGGTTCGGCGTCACGTTCAAACAAAGCGCGACGGTCGGATGAAACCCGGCAGTCGTCTCAAGCTGAAAACTGGAAAGCTCGACCACTGTCCACCCATTATCGCTCGAAGTTTCAATCATCGAGATAAGCGCCGTGCCGATATTGCCGCCGACCTGTACGCTTAGTCCCGCGTCTTTCAAAATCTCTCCAATGAGCGTTGTCGTCGTCGTCTTGCCATTGCTGCCCGTGATGCCGACGATGCGCCCGCGCAAAAACCGCGAAGCAAGCTCGACCTCGCCGATCACTTCCGCGCCCGCGCGCTCCGCGTATCTGGCCGGAATGACTTTGCTCGGCACACCCGGACTCATCACCACCAACTCAACCTGATCGAGCAACCACATCGGCACATCGCCCGCGACACACCCGACGCCTTCACTTTTGAGCGCAACGGCCTCAATTGGCCACTCTTCAACCGGCTTGCGATCATTGAGCGCGACCGTCGCGCCGCGCTTCGCCAAAAATCGAGCGCAAGCGATGCCGCTTCGCGCCGCGCCGATAATCAAAACTTTCTTGCCCGCGACTTCCAAACTCTTCTCACTCATTTCTCAAAGATCAAAGTTCTTTCGGTTCACCGCAATTTCAGTGTCGAAAGACTGAGGAGCGCGAACAGGATGGCTAAGATCAGGAAGCGAAAGACCACTTTCGTCTCCACCGTTCTCTGTCCGAAGCGACGTTCCCACTGCAATTCAAAGTGGTGGTGCAAGGGTGCCATCTTGAAGATGCGCCGCTTCGTCATCTTGAACGAAGCCACCTGAAGCATCACCGAGAAAATTTCCAGCACGAACACGCCGCCGATCATCAACAGCATGAACTCCTGCTTGGTCAGCACGGCAATTGTGCCGATTGCGCCACCGATGGCGAGGCTCCCGACATCGCCCATGAAAACTTCCGCGGGCGGCGCGTTGTACCACAGGAACCCTAAGCTCGCTCCGGCCATTGCGCCGCAGAAGACCGTTAACTCGGCGGCTTCCGGCCTATGCACTAACCCTAAGTAACTCGCGAATCGAAAATCGCTCGTGATGTACGTGAAAGCCGTCAGCGCAGCCATCGCGATAAACGTCACACCGATTGCCAACCCATCCAGCCCATCCGTCAAATTCACTGCGTTCGACGTTCCCAGCAGCACGATGAGAATAAAGATCAGGTACAGGTATGGGCCGATGTAGCTCGGGCTGGTCAACGGATTGTGATCCGACGTTGACTTCAGAAACGGGATGTCCACGTTCCACGAATACTTCGTGCTCTTTGCAATCTCCGTCGGGTATGCTTCTTCCAGCAACACCCTGTTGAGCTGGATGAGATTGTTATCCTGCGGGTTAAGCTGGATAAA
>JACCVS010000679.1 GCA_013698055.1 Acidobacteriota bacterium | reverse complement strand
GCGAGATTAAAAACCAGCGACGCTGTAAGAATTGTTGAGAAGAACTGGAAAAAGCACGCGCGGCAAGTAAAGCCAGAAGTGCGTATTCCACGAAGTGTGCAACTTTTCGCGTCACGAAATGGACTAGAACAATCTTCTCATCACTGATTTCAGGGAAGAGCCAGAGCAACAACGGGCGGATAATCCGCGAGGTGTTCTCGCCAGCAAACGCGCGCGTTGAAGCGTAAAAGATAAAACCCATCCAGACGATAAGCGGCCCGTAGCGCCGGAAACGCGCCCATGCTCGCCTCCGGCGTTCCCTGAGTTCAGACCTCTCAGCATCAGCTACCATTTCATTCGACTTAAAAAGCGAAAGTTGCTCATATAACTGTAAAACTTAGCCGCTCAAGCATGGAAGTTCCCCATATAACCGCAAAACATAGCCGCTCAAGCGTAAAAGTTACTTCCTAACCAGCGAAACTTTCCCATATAACCGCGAAAGTTGGTCTCTAAACTGTGAAAGATGCTTATATAAGAGCAAAACATTGCTTCTCAAGCGTAAAAGTTCGCTTCTGAAGGCCGAAAGTTGCTCTCTAAAGAGTGAAAGTTGCTCATATAATGGTAAACGCTGCGTATATAAATCCAAAAGTTGGCCGGATAAAGCGAAAAGCAAGAGCCGGGACGCATTCTCTCCCCGGCTCTTGCCCTCGACTTCTCTTCTTGTCTTATTTAGATACCGATGCGCCGGAAACCACTTCGATAATCTCGTTGGTGATCGCCGCCTGCCGGATGCGATTCATATTGAGCGTCAACGAATCAATCAACTCGCTGGCGTTCTTCGATGCCGAATCCATCGCCGTCATCCTCGCGCCCTGTTCAGAAGCGATAGACTCAAGCAGAGCGCGAAAGATTTGCGTCTCGATGAGGCGCGGCAACAGGCGACTGAAAATCTCCGCAGGCGACTGCTCGTAGATATACTCGGTTAAGTCCAGAGGACGCGGCGACTCGTCAACCGTTGCAGCATCCGTCCCGGTTTCGGTCGTGCGCGAGACGGGCAGGAGTTGCTCGACGAGGACGCGCTGTTGAAGGACGGATTTGAACTCATTGTAGATGAGAAAGACTTTGTCGAGCGTTTCGTCTTCGGTGAAGCGTTTGGTAACGTTGCGCGCTATCTCCACCGCTTCCGAATATTCGACGCGCCCCTTGCCGGTCAGACCGACATATTCATCGACGAATGGCACGTTGCGGCGACGAAAGAAATCTCTGCCTTTGCGACCGACCGGCAGCATCTCGATTGTCTTGCCCGAATGCTCACGCATGAAAGACTGCCCCGCTTTAATCAGGTTGGTATTGAACGCGCCTGCGAGACCCTTGTCAGCCGTAATCAAAACGACGAGGTAACGCTCATCGCCGCGCGCATCCAGAAGCGGGTGGCTGAAATCCTCGTCCGTGCGCGAAGCAAGCTCGCCTAAAACCTCTACCATCTTGCTGGCAAACGGGCGCGCAGCGACCACAGTATCCTGCGCGCGCTTCAACTTCGCCGCAGACAGCATCTTCATGGCCTTGGTGATCTGCTGCGTGTTCTTCACCGACTTGATGCGGCGACGAATGTCTAAAAGGTTTGGCATATAACTACAGTGACGAGTGACGAGTGACAAGTGACGAGCATGAAGTTTTTAACTTGCCACGCGTCACTTGCTACTTGTCACTGTTCTTCACGCTTTGGCGGCAGTCGTTTGCGCGCCGCTTGCTTGCGCTGAGGCAACGGTGGTTGCTGGTCGCGCCGCAACGTTAGTTTCTTCAGTCCAACGATCTTTGAAATCCTTGAGAGCTTGTTCGAGGTCGGCTTTAATTTCGTCGGTCAGCGCCTTCTTTTCACGAATAGCTTGCAGCATACCCGAATGAGAATTTTCAACGAAGCGCAGGAGTTCCGATTCAAAGCGCCGGACATTCTCGACCGGAACGTCATCAATTTTTCCGCTGGTCGCAGCCCAGATGATGATGATCTGCTTTTCAACGTCCATCGGCTGATACTGAGGTTGCTTCAGAATCTCAACGAGACGCTGGCCACGCGCAATCTGCGCCTGTGTTGCTTTGTCCAGGTCTGAACCGAATTGTGCGAATGCCTGAAGCTCGCGGAACTGTGCGAGGTCAATACGCAAAGTCCCTGCAACTGATCTCATCGCCTTGATCTGCGCGGCTCCTCCGACGCGCGAGACAGAGTTGCCGACGTTGATGGCCGGACGAATGCCGGAGTTGAAGAGATCGGATTCCAGAAAGATTTGCCCATCGGTGATGGAAATCACGTTAGTCGGAATGTAAGCCGAGATGTCGCCCGCCTGCGTCTCAATGATCGGCAGACTCGTCAGGCTTCCGCCGCCTTTGGCGTCCGACAATTTCGCAGCACGTTCAAGGAGGCGCGAGTGTAGATAGAAAACATCACCCGGATACGCTTCGCGTCCCGGTGGACGACGAAGCAAGAGCGAGATTTCGCGATAGGCCGCAGCCTGCTTGG
>JACCVS010000772.1 GCA_013698055.1 Acidobacteriota bacterium | reverse complement strand
AATCAGGTTTCAGCCTGATAGCCTGCTTGAGCGGCGTGATCGCTTCTGTCAGTTGCCCCAGATTGTAATAAGCAGTTCCCAGATTGTAATACGCCTCCGCAAGCACGGGGTTCAGACGAATTGCCCGTCGCAAGTGCTCAAGTGCCTCGCCGTGCCGGTTCAGAGCTATATAAGCCATGCCCAGATCGTTGTGGCTTTGCGCGTAATCCGACTTCAGTCCGACAGCCTGTTTGAATTTTTCAACTGCACCCTCAAAGCGTCCTGCGTTGTAATGTTCCAGTCCCTGATTGCGTAAGACCCGCGCGGCATCAGCTTCCTGCGCGTTGGATTGTTGAGCTATCGCACGCGCTGACAAAGAGACTACGAAAAGGATAAAAGCTATCGAAAGAAATTGCGCCCGTCTCATCATTCCCTCTCAACTCTCTGACCGTGTCAAGACAGTCAGGATGGAAAGCGGTCTGCCGAAAGCTATCTTCAAACAGTTAGTGACAATGGCGCTGAAAACATCCCAATTTTTTTCGATGGGAGTGAAGTCAGGAACGAAGGCGATAGCTCAAAAATAAGGAGCGGGGCTACTTCAAATGGAAGTAGCCCCGCTCGTATTGAAGGATTTGCTTGTAATGCTTGTCTCGATTAAAACTCAGAAGTTGAACCGAATACCTGCCGAGATGCGCCTGTTGGCTGATGCCGCGTTGCCGCCGTCACCACCGAAGCCTCCGAGCGTCGAGAGAGACTGCCCGAAGAGTGGCGAATTAAGGTTGCCGACCGGCGAAGAGAGATTGCTGCGGTTGAAGAGATTCTGAATGTTGACCGAGAACGTCATGTTATAACGTTTCTCCGCGCCAGTTCCTCCGGGGCCGACGCCCACAGGCCCGCTGCCGCCGCCCGGACCCCCACCGCCGCGCTGTCCACCACCACCGCCGCCGCCACGTTGACCACCACCGGCAGCGCCGCCAAGACTACCGCCGCCGCCACCTCCTCCGGCAGGTGCAGCCGCAGCCGCTGGCCTCGCTCCAGGCAAATCGCCAAAACCAATTGACCGACTGATGCCGAGGTTCACTGAGAAGAAGGTCGGGCCTTCACCGAAATTGCGCGGAATAATGGTCGAGCCGGGCGCAGGGTTGATGTCGAAATCACCGTAGGGCGTCTGCCTCAAGTTTACGGGCAGCGTCGTTGATGAAGCGAACGCCGGGCGCTCTCTGAAAATACGGTCGCCGTTAGTGTCGAAGCCCGTCGTGATGTTGAAGAAGTTTCCTGTTCTCGCAATGATGAACGGATTCAAAGCGATCTTCAGTTTCGGGATGCCGAGCGTGCCGCCCAGAAAGAAGTTGTGGCGTGGGATGAAAGCAAAGCGCCCGCGGTCAGCGTTGATGTCATAGCTGTTTGACGGGAAGCAGCCGCCCTGATTGTTAAAGACGCAATCGGTGTTGCTCTCGGTCTTCGCGGTAGAGTAATTAGCGAAGATCGTCAGCCCCGGATTGAGTTGAGTCCTCAAGCCCACCTGAAACTGCGTCATGTTGAAGAACCCGCTCGACTCCCACTGGAAGACGTTGCCGAGCGACGGGTCTGGCCTGACCGTAGGATTTCCCGGCAGCGGCGCATTGATGTCACGGAAAACTAGATTGTGACGCTGGCGAATAGAGACGAGCAGCGCGAACGCGGTAATCTTAAACGGCAACTGCTTCTCGACATTGATCGCGCTGATCATCGTGTAAGGAGATTGCAGGTTGTCCGAGACCCGGTTGATGACCTGCGGCTGGTTCAGCCCCGCGAGACTATCAATGGTCGGGACGTTTGTGACCGAGCCATCAGCGTTGAAGATGGCCGATCCTGTGATCGCCGGATCAATAATATTGAAGCGCGGCTGATTGATGCCGTTGAAGCGTTCTGCCGCCAGCGTGTTCGTCTCGTTGAAGCGGTCGTAGAAAATTCCGAAGCCCCCGCGAACGACAAACGCAGGCTGCCCTGCGCCGAACTGCCCGAGCGTGCCTGTGCTCGTCCCGCCCGGTGCCCAGGCGAAGAAGACGCGCGGCCCAAAGTTGAACTTGCTGTCAATGTTGCTTTGCTTCTCATAACGCAGGCCGAGAGTAACGCTCAGGTTCGGGCGCAGACGCCACT
>JACCVS010000759.1 GCA_013698055.1 Acidobacteriota bacterium | reverse complement strand
TATCCCGGCCAGCCTCATCGCTTGTAAAGCACTTCAGCCCCGCAGAAGTTTCGGTTTACTTCCCTATTATGGCCACCAAGAACGGTCGCTTCGACATGGACTGGTGGGTCGTCCAGAAGCGGCTCATTTACATTATCATCGGTGCGCTCGTCTTCGTCGTGCTGGCGGGAGGCGCGGGGCTGTACATTTGGAAGTACGGCAATCCGTTTGCCAGCACGAAGACTACTACCGACGCCCCCGAAGGAGCGCGCTTCGCCTCGTTTGAAGGCGACGTGCGCGTTATTCGCGCCTCAACGCGCGAGACTCTTCCCGCCAGTCCCAAGACGCAGCTTTATCCCGGCGACACCGTACAAACGCAATCCGATGGGCGTGCCCGGATCACGCTTGCTGATGGCTCGACCCTCGTTATTCGCCCGAACAGCACCGTCACCATCCGCGACAACACCAGCAGTGAAGGCGGGCAGAGGAACATTCGAGTCAAGGTTGACACCGGACAGATTAATTACCGCACCGAGCAGCAGCCAGAGGGCGCAAATAACGTCGTTGAGACCAGCCAGACCCAGAGCAGAATAGCGTCGGAAACGGCTACGAGCTTTAACGTGAACCCGGACAAGACCGCCGAGATTCGCGTGCAGAGCGGGCAAATCGAGACGACGACCAACACCGGCGAGAAGACCGTCATCCGCAGCAATGAATACGTCTCGGTCAATTCGGCGGGAACGATTGGACAGCGCGAGCGGCTGCTAGACATTCCCATTCCTGTAGACCCGCGCAATCTCGAAAGAGTTTCTACAGGAAAGAATAATGCGGCCAATGTCACTTTGCGCTGGCAGCGCCCGCAGTCCGGAACGGCTGGTCACTACCGCGTCGAAGTGGCGTCGTCGCCCTTCTTCGTTCCCGCAGGCAAGGTCATCGAGCGTGACCAATTAGCTTCCAGCGAATTCAACGCCTCAGACCTTCGCCCCGGCGACTACTTCTGGCGCGTGCGCGCGACGGCACGCTCGGGGCAAGCCAGCGATTGGAGCGAGCCGCTGAAGTTCACGATCATCTCGCAGGCGACAGGCGACCGCCTCTCATTCTCTGAAGTCGCAGCCGATTATGTTGGCGGCCAGATTTACGTCATCCGCGGGCGAACTCAGCCGGGCACGACCGTCAGCTTCGCCGGGCGCGAGACGCTTGCCGATAGCAGCGGCTCTTTCCGCCTGCAAATCACAGCTCCTGAAGGCGCGGGCGATGTCACAATCGAAGCGCAGGATCAGCAGGGCAACCGTAGCCCGCACAGAGTCCAGCTACCAATTGGCGCAGCCAGGCAGAGAAAATAAGAGGCGCGCTGGATTTAAGGTTCAAAGTTCAAGGTTCAATACTCGCCACTCGACTTTGGACTTTGAATCCTGAACTTTGAACCTGGCCTTAGCACGATGATGAAGCACGTAGTCTTATTAACGAATGCCCATGAGGCTCCGGCGATGGCGCTGGCCGATGTCCTGCATGTGGCAGGCGTGGCAGCTTTAATCGAGGGAATCCGCGAGGAAGAGATGTTAGCGCCTGCGGCATTCGAACAGTCAGCGGAAGCTGCTGGTGCAGACATTTCGCCGCCGCTCGCAGTCCTTTATGAAGTCATTGCCGGTGCCGACATGCGTGAGCTTTATTCGGTGATTGAGCACGCGGTCGCGGTCTGGCCTAATGCTCCGCTCGTCGCCTGTCGCCGCCCGAGCAACGATAACGGCGCTTCAACTTTGCGAACGCCGGACACCGCGACGCTTAAACGTCTGGGCTTCCGCGCCATCGCAGACGAACCGGCGCAACTCCCCGCCCTGCTGCGCGAATTAGAAGATCGCGGCATGACGGGCGAGCTTCGCCCACTAGACGTGATGGAAAGCATCTGGCTGCCGCCACCGCTGCTTCTCCCTGAAAAGATTTCTGCGAGCGATTTGCGTGCAGCTTTCGAGTTGGTTGCGTCGCTTCATCTGACAAGCGATCAGGTGAGCGCGGCGAACACTGCGCTGGCCGGGCTTGCTCCTTTGATTGAGGCCGACCGCTGGACGATTTATCTGACTTCAGAAGCGAGCGGCGGCGAGGCGGCGACTCTTGAACCTCTGGCTGTTCGCGGGTTGACTACGAACGAGCGTTCGATTAGTGATGCCGGATGGCAAAGAGCTTTGCTCGGCAACGCGCTGTCTCTTTCAGGCTCGGAATCAAAAGCAGCGCTCTCTGCCGTTTCGACGATGGAGACGATCAGAAAGACTGAGGGCGGGCGGCGCGTCGTGGCCGTTCCACTGATGAATGGTGAGAGGGTAATGGGCGTGCTCGAAGGCGTGCGCGAGGGCGGCGCGGGGCGGCGCTCTTTCACGAAGACGAGCCTGCGCCTGCTCACCGCGCTCGCTCTGCCCATAGCGGCGGCGCTCGGCAACTCGCTGCGTATCGCCGAAGCCGAACGCCTTTCGCAGACCGACGATTTGACGAAGTTGCACAACGCGCGTTTCCTGAGGCAATTTCTGCTGAGTGAAGTCCGCCGCGCACGCCGCTACAATTCGAGTATCGCCGCGCTCTTCTTCGATCTGGATGATTTCAAGCGCGTCAACGACGTTCACGGCCACCTCGTCGGCTCGCACGTCCTGATGGAGATGGCGACCATCATTCTCTCGTCGGTGCGTGACACGGACATGGTGGCGCGCTATGGCGGCGATGAATTCGTCGTCATCCTGCCTGAGAGCAATCTTGAACAGGCTGCATTTGTGGCGGAGCGCGTGCGGCGTAAGATTGAGCGAAACACGTTCACGGGCGGAAGAAGCCTGCTCCTGCAACTGACGGCCAGCTTCGGCGTCGCGACTTTTCCGGCGCACGCACAGTCACCACAGCAATTAGTCGCAGGTGCCGACGCCGCCATGTATGAAGCCAAAGCCGCAGGCAAAAACTGCATCCGTTTCGCTGCCGAACCGCTTTCCATCTAAACTTGCCACCACGACCAATCCCCACACTCCGCAGCCGGAAATCTTTTGCTCCATATTCCTTAAAAAACTATAGACATTTTCGATTAGTTGCTGTAAATCATTAAGTGAGCTTTTATAAGAGCAATAACCCCCGCCGTGTCAGGCTTCCAGTAAAACATTGGCTCTTGTTCGTCTCGAAGTTTCCCAAATCGGTCTTTCAGGGTTAGCCAGAATGCGCCTTCACGTTGTATCTTTATGGGTTCGCAGTGCTGTCTGATAGCACTCCGAGTCGGGGCTG
This sequence comes from Acidobacteriota bacterium, assembly GCA_013698055.1. GTDB lineage: Bacteria > Acidobacteriota > Blastocatellia > Pyrinomonadales > Pyrinomonadaceae > QHXM01. The sequence goes on along the minus strand of JACCVS010000759.1, from coordinate 3,408 downwards.
TTTTTTTAGCTCTCACGCGGGCGGCGGGCGCAAGTTTTCAAATCGATTAAGCGCGATTTTAATTGACAGGTACGGATAACAAACTCGAATGGCATTTAAATCTATCTTCAGTCTTTTTTCCAGCGATCTGGCGATTGATCTGGGCACGGCCAACACGCTCGTCTTCGCCAAGGGACGCGGCATCGTCGTCTCCGAGCCTTCCATCGTCGCCATCAACAAAGTCACCAACGCCGTCGAAGCCGTAGGCCGGGACGCTAAGGAAATGCTGGGCAGAACGCCCGGCAACATCGTCGCCATCCGCCCGATGAAAGACGGCGTCATCGCCAACTTTGAAGTGACGGAGAAGATGCTTCAGCACTTCATCCGTAAAGCTCATAACGGAAAGACGTGGGTTAGCCCGCGCGTCGTCATCGGCATCCCCAGCGAAATTACACAGGTCGAGCGCCGCGCCGTCGAAGACTCTGCCTATCGCGCCAAAGCATCGGAAGTTTATCTCGTCGAAGAAGCGATGGCGGCGGCCATCGGCGCAGGACTTCCCATCACGGAGCCGCACGGCAACATGGTCGTGGACGTTGGCGGTGGCACGACAGACATTGCAGTCATCTCGCTTTCCGGCATCGTCTATTCGCGCGCGGTGCGCGTGGCGGGCAACGAGATGGACGAAGCGATCACGCAGTATATCAAGCGCAAGTACAATCTTTTGATTGGTGAGCGCACCGCCGAAGCCATCAAGATCGAGCTTGGCTCGGCCTGCCAACTGGACGAGACACTCTCAATGGACGTGCGCGGGCGCAACCTGATCGAGGGCATCCCGAAGACCATCACGATCACCGACTCCGAGATTCGCGAAGCCCTCTCCGATTCTGTCTCGACAATCGTCAACGCCGTGCGCGTGGCACTCGAGCGCACACCGCCCGAGCTATCGGCGGACATCGTCGAGCGCGGCATCGTGATGACTGGCGGCGGCGCGCTGCTGAAAAATCTGGACAAGCGGCTCTCAATCGAGACGGGACTGCCCGTCAGCGTCGCCGATGACCCGCTCTCGTCGGTCGTCCTCGGCACAGGCAAGATGCTTTCCGACTTTAACCTCCTCAAGCGCGTCAAGTGGGATAACACCCTGACGAGCGGAACGTGAAGAACAGTGACGAGTGACAAGTGACGAGTTACAAGCAAGAGCAAGCCTTTAACTCGTCACTTGTCACTCGTCACTTGTCACTGTTTTAAGATGGCAGTTGCACGCTCACAGAAAGAGATTAGACAACGCGCTCCGTGGTGGCTGGTGGGGTTGCTCGTCTTTAATCTCGCGTTGATGGCTTATGAAGCGCGCGACGGAGTGACGAAGCAGCGCATGATTCGCGTTTGGGTTCAGTCTCTGCTCTCGCCATTTCAGAGCGCGGCATCCGGCATCGGGGGTGCAGGCTCAGGCTTTTTCGGCTACATCGGAAACCTCCGCAATGCCGCTGCCGAGAACGCGCAACTCAAACAGCGCCTTGAGCAGATGGAGATGGAGTTTTACCAGTTGCGCGCCGAGCGCGCCGAGAACGAGCGCCTTCGCTCGCTTCTCGACTTCAAAGAAAAGAGCGAGTACCAGATGGCGACGGCGCGCGTCATTGCGCGTAACCCTTCGGTCTGGTTCGATACAATAACGATCAATCGCGGCAGTTCCAGCGGGATTGAGCTGAACATGCCTGTCGTGACGCCGGGCGGCATCGTCGGGCGAATTATCGGAGTCGGCCCGTGGACTGCGCAGGTCATGCTGATCACGGAAGAGCGGTCGGCTGCCGGCGCAGTCGTCGGCCAGCTTGGGCAATCCAGGGCGCTCGGCTCCGTCAAAGGTCTTGGTGATAACGATCTGCTGGAAATGCACCATGTGCCGGGTCTTGAGGAAGTCAACCCCGGCGATTACGTAGTAACCACAGGGCAGGACGGTATCTACCCACCTGGCTTAAACGTCGGTCAGGTGGTAGAAGTCAGGAAGGGATCGGCCACCGTCTCGCACGTCATCCATATTAAGCCCGGCGCGCGGCTGAATGCGCTCGGAGAAGTGGCGGTTCTGATCTATCATCCGCCGCCGACGCCCGCGCCCGTAGACGTGCTGCCGAATGTGGAGAAGAAAGAAAAGTAGGCAGTAGGCGGTAAGCAGTTGGCAGAAAACCATAGAAATGAACACTGATCTTTTGTATTTAACTGCCTACTGCCTACTGCCTTCTGCCTACTGTTTGTCATGCGTCAACTGAAAATCGCGCTAGTGCTGGCGGTTGCAGTGATTCTGCAAACATCGCTGCCCGCCGTCTGGCCTCTAATTGTTTACGTTGACCTGCCGCTGATTGTGGTAGTCTATGTTGCGTTGCAGCGCGATGCCTTGCAGGCGTTGTTTGTCGGCGCGATTGCCGGGCTGGCAACGGACGCTCTGAGCGGAGGTTTGCTGGGCGCGGGCGGTTTTTCCAAGACCTTAGTGGCGTTTCTGATTGTCAGCCTCGCCACGCGCATCAATCTCGACAACCCGCTGGCACGAATCCCCGTTCTGGCTGGCGCATCGCTCCTTGATGATGGGGTTTACGTTCTGCTCCACCGAATGCTCGGGCAGCCGTCAAACATTGGATTTGTCGAGCAGGCTTCTTTCAAGCTCATCGGGACGGCTGCGGCGGGGACGATCCTCCTCTATCTGCTCGATTTGGTCTTCAGCGAGCGTGCCAGCCAACGCCGCCAACTAGCCTTTCGCCGTCGCGTCGCGCGGCGCGGCATTGTGAAACTGGGGAAAAGAAGATGAAAAGCCAGTGATAAGTAATAGGTGATAAGTGATAAGCAGAAGCTCTTATCCCATCACCCATCACTTATCACCCATCACTGCTTTATGAAATTCGAGGACGATTCCCAAAACCTGCGAGCGCGCCTGCGTGTCATCCAGATTCTCGCCGTGTTGATGATTACGGCGCTGGGCGTCAGGCTCTATTACTTACAAATCGTCAAAGGCTCGTATTACGCCGAGCGCGCCGAGAACCAGCGCATCCGCCTGCTGCCGATTCCTGCGCCGCGCGGTGTCATCTTCGACCGCAACAGCAATTTGCTCGTTGACTCGCGCCCCACTTACAACGTCATCCTCTCGCGCGAAGACATCAAGGGCAAAGAATTCGATAAGCTCGTCAAGCCCTATGCGCAAGGTCTCAATGTTGCCGTCGAAGATTTGAGCGTGCGCTTTGAGCAGCTCAAATCTCAACCAGCCTTCGAGTCCTTTACCATTAAGGAGAACGCGACTCAGGCAGACATCGCCTGGGTGGACGCGCATGTCCTGGAATTCCCCGAGCTACGCGTCGAACTGCAACCGCAGCGTCGTTATCCTTTAGATGGCAAGCTCGCGCACGTCCTCGGCTACGTCGGGGAAATCAGCCCGGAGCAGTTGGAGTTGCC
>JACCVS010000746.1 GCA_013698055.1 Acidobacteriota bacterium | reverse complement strand
GTATTCGCGTCGGCAAAATCGGATTGCAGTGGCTGGTGCGCCATACTATGACCGATGCCAGAAACTACACGCGGCTTCCGGCGTTGTTCCACACCATAGACCAAAGCGATTATTCTCTCCTGACACGTTACATTGAACCGTTGTATCACGGCTTTCAAGGAAGGTCGCCGATGGCAAATGCGGTGGACTGTTCTATCGGCTGGTCGGCGGAGCGACTCGCACAATCTCGGAGAGAAACGCCGGCGTCGTTATTCAGCAATGTTAATCTTCAACGGACTGCGGCAATTTGCCAGGCGGTGGGTATACCGGAGAGCGGTTCGACCTTACAGCCGCGCCTTTGGAGTCTGCTTCCGACGCTGTTCGTGAGCGGCACACTCGACACCAACACGCCGCCCTTCCAAGCCGAAGAAGTGCGCTGGGGCTTTCCCAACAGTACGCATTTAATTGTCGAAAACGGGGGCCACGAAACTCTGCCCGCCGCGGAAGTGCAAACGGTCATCGTAGATTTTTTCAAAGGGCAGGATGTAAAAGGGCGCACAGTGTCGTTCGAGCGTCCGCATTTCCTCTCCGTCGAAGAAGCGAAGGCGCAGCCAGCGAGTCGTCGTTAAATTAATGTCGAGATTCAATCAGTGATACGTCTTTTCCTGTGCAGCCGCACCGAACAAATCCTTGCAGCGGACGCGGGGTCAGCGTGCTTGTCATCGTTCTTCCTTCGGCGTTGCTTGCGTGGGTTCGCCCCACGCCGCTGAACTCCAGCGTTCGGCGTCTGAAGTTGTGAGCCAAAAGCCTGTCCGCGCGATTCCCAATGGCAAATACCGAATAGCCAAGTCATAGCTATTAGCGATTGAGTGCATTACTGGGGCAGGGGGTACTGACCTGCTGACTCGTCATCTGTGCTTTCTCTGCCCTTGCCAGCATATTTCTAAAAGATTATCGTCTCATGCCAACTAAAAATCACCTGCTGGTGTCTATATCACTGACCTTCCGAAATAAGTGCTAAGGGTAAACATCGTTTGAGTCTTAGCGAAAATCAATTGATCTTGAGCGCACAGACCGGCGACGCGGAGGCTTTCTCGTCGCTGGCGCAAAGGTACGAGCGCCGCGTCTATACTCTCGCTCTCTACTACACGCGCGAGCAGGCGGACGCTGAAGACCTCGCGCAGGAAGTCTGGCTGAAGGCTTACAGGGCGCTTCATACTTTCAGGGGAGAGGCGAGCTTTTACACATGGCTGCGCCACATCATGGTCAACACCTTTCTCAATCACCGGCGCGGAGAAACAGTCCGCCTGCGCGACCATGCGACGGCACTTGAACCGGACGCCGAAGATGCTGCTGAAGGTGTCCTTCAAGGTCAGTTCGACAAACGAGCGGCGCAGCATCTTGAAGACGAGTATGACCGGCGCGTTCTGGTGGAAAGAGTTTTTCAGGCGCTCGGAGAATTGACGCCGCAGCAGAGATTGATCTTTTTGCTCAAGCACCGTGAAGGAATGACCTACGAAGAGATCGCGAAGAATTTCGATTGTTCAATTGGCACGATTAAGAAAGCCCTCTTTCGCGCGGTCGCAAAATTACGCCAGCAGTTGGGCGTCGAGCCTGCGCCGCTTGAGTACGCTCAATGCGGCGCAGGCAAAAACAGTTGAATCTCAGGAGTGAGTGTTATGCATGATTGTCGCACGTTGGAAGAAAGACTGGTTGATCTGGTCTTTGATGAACTGGATACCGATGAAAAGCTGCATCTGCTGGCGGAGGTGGAAACCTGCGCCGGATGTCTGCGTGAATACCGCTCAATGACGAGTTCGCTGCTTGTCTTCGATGAGGCGGTTGAAGCGTCTGCGCCTGACGAGAGCTACTGGCCTGTTCATCAAGCGATGCTGCGCCGACGCCTTGAAGAGGTCACGCCCCACGCGACCGCGCAAAGCCGCGAGTCATTCTGGAAGCGCATCTTCACAACAAAGCTGCCGGTGCCTGTACCTGTCGCCGCCGCTCTCGTCCTCGCTTTACTGGTTTCATCAGTGCTGGCGCTTCGCCCATCAACTAAGGAAGCCGCAACGACGACGCAATTGCCGACTGTGGTAAAAGCGTCGCCTGAGATAATTGAGGTCCCTGTCTATCGTGAGAAAGTCGTCACGCGCACCGTTTACGTCGAGAAAAAGATGCCTGAGAAAAACGCGACGCGCCCCCGGACTCCGGTTAGCAAACCGGAAGAAACGACGCTGACCGCTCGCCACGCTGAAAAAGCGAGCGGGCAGGGCGGCTTTTTCACCCAAGCTAATTTGACGGACTTTCAACCGGCAGATGAAATGAGAATCAGGGTTATCAAGAGGAGCAATTCAGATGAGAACTAAAGAATTGATTCGTTGCTGCCTGACAAGTGTTTTATTACTCGCTGCATCCCTGAGCGTCCCGGCTCAGGAAGGACGTAAAGGGCAGACCATCGTGCCGATGAGGGGTGATTTCTACGTCGCCTTTACGACCGTTCCCGGCGTAGATGCGAAGGGCGAAAGTGGATGGTCAATGACTTCTGCCGAAGCCTATTTCGAGTCGAACACGATCCGCCGCGTCTTCATTGATAGCGGAGGCTCCCTGTATTTCGGCTATGCTCTCGTGGTCGAGCCTCTGGCTTCAGGTAAACAATTCAGAGTTTCAATACGCCCGCTCAGCGCAGAAGACGAGCAGGAACTGCGTGCGCGAAAATCATTCCAAACGCGGCAGATTCATCCAAATTATAATTCCGCCGCGCTGTCCCGTTCATCCGCGCCGCAAACAATCGCCGATGGCGACACCTTCGCCTTAGATGTCCTCGTCAATCCCAAAACGGGGGATAAGATCACAGACTACGTCACCGTCTCAGCCAGCGAAGCTCGTCTCAGGGAAACTTCGACTGTAGACGCGCCGCCCCGCGATTTCACGCTCGAAGATGTCATGATGAAGATGATTAACTATCAACTCTTCATCAACGGCGAGTTGGCCGCCGGGGGAAAACGCTCAGGCGCAGCGGCAGGCCCCGTCATCTGGTTTCATCTTCAGGAGCGCGGGCGTTTCATCTTCTCGCTCAAGCCGCACGAGGGCTACGATTTTCAGAAGCTCGGCACAATCGAGCGGAACCGGATGAAATTCACTCTCAACAACGAGCAGTACGAGTGGGTTTCGGACGTGCCAATCGTTGAGGCGGGCGGCCCGTGGAATCTCTACGTGCTTTACGACCCTAATTACGTTCCCGACTCGTTCTTCCTCGGAGTAAACGGCGGCACGAAAGGCGAGAACCGCTCCTCTTCTTCCAGCATGAAGGAAGTTGAAAGAAAACTCC
>JACCVS010000733.1 GCA_013698055.1 Acidobacteriota bacterium | reverse complement strand
CTCATCGAAGACGCCGGATTTGAGGCCGTCGAGCGCGATACGGTTTATAACAGAATAGAAAAAGACCTGGTTGCGAACAAGGTCACACATGCAGTTTGAATGGGGTAAAGCGAAAGCAATAGCTAATTTCAAAAAGCACAAGGTTAGCTTCGACGAAGCCAGCACAGTTTTCAACGATCCGTTAGCCCACATTTTCGATGACGAAAAGCATTCAACTGAAGAACGTCGGGAGATTATTATAGGGTATTCGATTATTAATCGTTTGTTGCTCGTCTACTTTATTGAACGAAACGAGGATGTGATTCGCATTTTTAGCGCGAGACAGCCAACCAAGAACGAACGTCAAGACTATGAAGAAAACGCAAGCAACTAAAAACCATAAATCATCTGATGAAATGCGCCGTGAGTACAAATTCGACTACGACAAGGCGAAACCAAATCGCTTTGCTGGGCGAACCGACCAACAGCGCACGGTCGTCATTCTCGACCCTGATATTGCTGAGGTCTTTAATACGCCTGAATCCGTCAATAACATTCTTCGAGCTTTAATTGCCGCGATGCCGCAAGGTCAACGACGTAAAATCTCTGGCAAGTAGGCTAAGAGTTGTAGATGCAGCCCTTTCACAATAGGACAATTCTTGCTTTCGTCTTTATCCTACTCGTCACTTCGCTGAGCGCAGCATGTATTCAACATGCGCCCTCTTATGAGAGCGACAAAATGATTCCCGTTGGCCCAGAAGTCAAAGCTAGTTTGGTAATATATTTCAAGGTTGGAGTTGCAGACGAACAGATTGATGACTTCTGGCACAATGTTCTCTCAAGACCTCACCCACAAGGTCGTGGATATTATCATAGAACTGGAGTTAGTGAGACCATGCGCCTCCTTCCGGTTCAAGGCCATGAGGGTATCGCTATCACCTTCTCTGAAGATGCTACCCAAGGTCAGCGTTATGAAGTCAAGCAAGATATAAATTCATCTCCTATTGTGTATAAAGTCCTGGAGAATGTCGCTCCCAATGATGTAAAGAAACTAGATTAATATTCTATTCGCCAAAGGTCTTCATTATTATGTCTACTGCAACCGAAACTCGAACCATTACTGTCGCGCACTCGCCGGATTCCGACGATGCATTCATGTTTTACGCGCTCGCCACGAACAAACTCGATACGGGCGACATTCAATTCACGCATGTGCTGAAAGACATTCAGAGCTTGAACGAGATGGCAATGCGCGGCGTCTTCGATGTCACGGCCATCAGCTTTCATGCTTACGCATATATCGCGGACAAGTACGCGCTTCTGCCGCACGGGGCAAGCATCGGCGACAACTACGGTCCCATCCTCGTCTCACGCGAGCCTTTGTCCGCTGACAATTTATCGAAGATGAAAGTCGCCATTCCGGGAGAGATGACGAGCGCCTTTTTGGCCTTGCGAATTTTCAATTCAGAGTTTGCCTATGAAGTTGTTCCCTTTGATCAAATCATCGAAGCCGTGCAGGAAGGGCGGTGCGACGCCGGACTCCTGATTCACGAAGGCCAGCTTTTCTACGAGAAGATGGGTCTGCACAAAGTGATTGACCTGGGCGAGTGGTGGCATGACCGAACTGGTCTGCCGCTGCCGATGGGCGGCAATGCCATCCGGCGTGATCTGGGAAAAGAGATGATGGGCAAGGTCTCACAATACTTGCGCGAGAGCATCCGTTATTCTCTGGAACATCGCGAGGATGCACTTGAATATGCCATGCAGTTTGCCCGCGACATGGATACGGAGACGGCTGACCGCTTCGTGGCGATGTGGGTCAACGAATTGACGCTCGATTACACCGAGCGCGGACGCAAAGCCGTTAGCCTCTTGCTTGATGAAGGGTTCGAGCGCGGCATCATTCCGAATCGCGTTCAGATTGATTTCATAGAGTAGGAATTGAAAGGTTTGATTAAAAGTATCGGCGACGATTGCGTGAGAAATCAATCGTCGCCGATACTTTTTTCGCGCGGCATGCTAGCCATATCAACTCGCAGCCGCCAGCCTGCCGGGGTGAGGGCTGTAAAAACTTTCTGCTTCTAACGCGCTAATGATATCTTCGGCGCGGAGCGCGATATAACCGAATGTCTCTGCTAATTTCCACTCGACTAATAGCTCGCGCGCCAGTTCCATTAGAGGCCGTGCTGTGCCGACAATGATTCGACAGTTGACCGCGCGTGGATATGGATCGCCCACAGGCGTGTAATGTCCGGTCTCGATGATGCGGCAAAGAACATACTGCGCGGCTCTGCTCAGCTTTTCGACGTTCTTGATGAAGATTGTTCCCGCGCCGATTGCCGCGAATAAACCGCAGTGAGGCACAGAGGGGAGCGCGACGCCGCCCGCCGTTCCGCCCAGATGGAGCGACGTGCGGTCGCCGCGCTCGTCATCGGCAAGGTGAAGTCCGTCAAGCTCCTCCCACAAGCCTGACATCTCATCCAACCCGTGTAGCAACGAAGCCGCTCGACGTTGCGTATGCGCTTGCGCGCTGTAAAGATTCACGGGAAGATGCGCCCTCACCAATCGCCGATATGAGGACTTGAGTTTTGCTGGATCGTTTCCCTGAATTATCAAGGCAAAGCCTTCTTTTATGACCACGGCCCGAGCCGTGACCAAAACATCAGGCCGATTACATCCTGCTGCCCGCCTGATATTTGCACTTCTACTTAACAACATCCGTGCCAGCCGCCGAAAGAGAGCAACTGAACATCTCCGACCCTTCTAATTCAAGTTTTTGAATTGAAGACGCAGGCTTTTCAGAGAGATATACCGACAGAATTTTTGCGCCTCCGGCACGATTCAATGTGGAGTCTTCCAACCTATCTCATGCTATGTTTGATGTTACCCGATGAGCAGAATTATTTGCAGGCGTGCAAAATATTTTACGTCTTAATCCGCTTCATCCATTGAGCTGATGTCCGGGAGGTTAAGGATGAATTTACGTAGCTTGTAATTGAAGGTCTGGCGACTCATTCCGAGCAATTCGGCGGCTCGTGTAATGTTGCCACCGTGGCGCGTCATGGCTTCGAGGAGCAGTTGTCTCTCAACGTCCAACATGATCTCTTTGAAATTAATTGGCCGGCTGAAATCCGGCTGAACGCGCACGGGCGAAGAAGGCGTGACGGACTGCAAGATCTCAGGCGAAAGCGAGGCGGCACCGATTGTCTGCCCCTCTTCGGCGAAAACCACGCTGCGCTCTAACTCGTTGCGAAGCTGGCGAACATTGCCCGGCCATGAATATCTGGCCAGATAGCCAACCGCTTCGGGAGTGATGCCTGCCAGTTGCCGGTGATGGCGTCGGCACATCTTCTCGAAAAAGTAAGAGACGAGCGGCGGCACATCCTCCGGGCGCACGCGAAGCGGCGGCACTTTGATAACAAAGGTATTGAGGCGATAAAAGAGGTCTTCGCGGAAACGTCCCTCGCGCACTTCCTGTTCGAGGTCGCGATTAGTGGCGGCGATGACGCGCACATTGACTTTGCGCGGAGCCTCGCCAAGCGGCATGATCTCGCCTTCCTGTAAAAAGCGCAACAGCTTGGGTTGTAACTCAAGTGCCAGATCGCCGATCTCGTCCAGGAAAAGCGTGCCACCTTCTGCGGCGCGAATGATGCCGCGCTGATCGTTGACAGCCCCTGTGAACGTCCCGCGCTTATGCCCGAACAACTGGCTTTCGAGCAACTCACGTGGCGCAGCCGAGCAATTAAACGGCAGAAAAATCTTGTCGCGGCGCTGACCCTCTTCATGCAGGCTGCTGGCAATTAGTTCTTTGCCCGTTCCGGTTTCGCCCATGATGAGGACAGTCGCATCGGAATCCTTCAGCCGCTCCATCCGCGACATCACGTCGCGCATCACAAAGCTGGTGGCGATGATGGCGGGAAATGTGCCCGTCACGCCCGGAAGGACGCCGTAGTTAAGGTGGCGACCACGACGCCCCCACTCGATTGCGATCTTGTAATGTTCGCGCGCCAATGTCTGCTCGTTCAACTCCTGAAGGGAGCGACCCAGGCAATAATAGACCCGCACCAGATTGGCGGCGTCCGCGAGAGGCTCTAAAATTTCGCGGGCGCTCTCTAAGAGAGAGACGGAGCGTGGGAAATCATTCTGCCAGTAGGCGCGCGAGCCGAAAGCGAGCAGGAGCAGGCCGCGCAAGTTTGTGGGGAAAGCATCGAGCGTGGACGAATCGTAAGGGGCGAGCGCTTCATCCGCTTCTTCGTGGCGCTCCATCTCCTCGTAAATTTCCACCAGACAAACACGCGCCTGCACGATTTGCCCGCTTGAATTTTCTTCAGAGCTTTCTTCAATCAGGTCGTGCAGGAGTTTTTCGGCGCTCGCGAAGTCACCTCGCGCCATGTAAGCCTGAGCGCGGACAAAGAGGTCTTTGAGACCAATCTTTTTGACTGTACTCTGCGTCATAGAATTACAATGTGGCCGGTAGTTTCGTTCTCAGATACTGGAGGCCGGATAACACTTTGAGTACGGGAGTATAGCATAATTGCCCGATGCTGCCGACGAGCAACGATTGGGAGACGATGGACGATTGGCCGCGAAACGCCCGCATTTATCGCTGATAACCTCTCATCCTTCGCCCAAACTGTGGCAACACCTGGCGAAACGAGAGCATCTGAATCACTTGTGGTAGAGTTGCGGCCATTGACCGCAGTTGGTTCAAGTCTCCAAAGCGTTAATCCTTCAACATGGAAATAACTTTTATGAAACGTTCATTTATTTACACGCTGGCACTGACAGCGCTCGTTCTCTTCTCGGGGTCAACACCGGCGCACCGTGCTTTCGCCCAGACTGTAGCCGCTTCTTCCGGTCAGCCCGTGCCCGTGGATGTCAGCAAAGTCATCGCTGCGTTCACGGCCAAGGAGACACAGTTTCGCCAGGCGCTTAATCAGTACGCCTTTAAGCGGGAAGCCGTTATTCAGCAAATCGGCATGGGCGGTCAGATCGCAGCCGAGTATCATCGCGTGTCGCACTTTACCTTCGACGACAGCGGTAATCGCTTCGAGAAAATAGTGTTCTTTCCGATGCCGACCTTCAACAGCGTCACCGCCGAAGATATAGAAGATTTGAGCGGCGTCAACCCGTTTGCGCTGGAAGCTCAGAATATAAACAAGTACAACTTTACTTACGTCAGCAAGGAGCGGATAGATGAGCTTGACCTCTACATCTTTGACGTTGCGCCGAAGGTAATCCCTGATCCCAAGACTAAGCTGCGCCTCTTTCAGGGACGCATCTGGGTGGATGACCGCGATTTTCAAATCGTCAAGTCGCGCGGTAAGGGCGTGCCAGAAACCAAGATCAATAAGTTTCCTACAGTTGAGACCTACCGCGAGCAGATTGAAGGCCGCTACTGGTTTCCGACTTACAGCTACGCGGATGAAGAGCTGGTTTTCGACAACGGCGAAGTATTGCACATACGCGTGCGAGTCAAATACACCGACTTTGTAAAGGGTCGTGTAGAGGTTAAAATTACCGATGTTGAGGATGGCGACGAAGTGCCGGACGCGCAGCAGAAGCCCACTCCGCAACAGCAACCGCAAGCCAACTCGACGACTCCACAGGCGAGCCCGCCGTCTAAGTCGCAGATCACAGGCGGCGTGCTTAACGGCAAAGCCATTGAGATGCCCAAGCCCAACTATCCTGAAGCAGCCAGGCAGGCGGGCATTCACGGTCTTGTTAAAGTGGAGGTGACGATTGATGAGGAAGGTAAAGTGATTGCGGCTGAAGCGACGGATGGCCCCAAAGAACTACGCGAGGCTGCGGTTGAGGCGGCAAAAAAGGCGCGCTTTGAGCCTGTGCGACTTCACGGCGCACGCATCAAGATCAACGGCGTGCTCACCTACAAATTTGAAAAGTAAGAGCGGGCAGAGTCGCAAAAAGTAGAGACAATCAGCCAAGTCACACGAAGCCGCACGAAAGAAACTGTATTCTTCGTGCGGCTTCGTGTTATTTCGCGGATCGTCTTCTTTCTTTTCTCCCTCAGAAGTTTTTTCCAATGCCCAACTCATCTGCAATGCTCGCGTGAACGCGGGCAATCAGGCGTTCGATGTCTTCGTCAGTCGAAAGCCCTTTTGTTTCGACGGGCGGAAGGATTACCATCTCGAATGTTCCCGGCCTTGCCTCGCCCGTTCCCTTGCCCATCAGCACGTCCGTGTTCTTGATGGCAATCGGCACAATCGGCACACCGGCTTCCATAGCCATGTAGAATCCGCCTTTTTTGAACCGCAGGAGTTCGCCGCGCCCGGCGCGAGTGCCTTCGGCGAAGATGGCAAACGATGTCCCGGAACGCAACTTATCGGTAGCCGCCTTCATCGTTTGAACTGCGCGCTCGTTGTTGCTGCGGTCAATCGCCATGATATTAACGTAGCCCATAGCGTATCCCATGATGGGGACGCGCAGTAACTCTTTCTTGGCGACCAGACCGATGCGCCGACCAAGGTGATAAAAGAGCGCCGCTGTGTCCAGGTACGATCTATGATTCGCGATGAAGACGTAAGGCTGCGCCGGGTCGAGATTTTCTCTTCCAATGACCTTAACTTTCATCCCGCTCAGGCGCAGCCAGTTGCGTGCGCCCCAGAGAGCCGCAGGATAAAGCCAGTGCCGACGCCCGGCTATTCGGGAAACGAGAATGGTCGGCGTCCCAACGATGAGCAGCATCGCGCCCGCGACCGCGAGCGACCACCAATTGAGAAGCCTGTATTTGAGACGCGGCGCACGGCCTGTGTTAGACTCGACTTCGCGCGATTGTTTAATCGCGTCTCTCTCTTCTATTAATTCACTCGAAGGATTTTCGGAATGATTCGTCATCCGTTCACGCTCGTGGCTCGCCTCGCGCTTGCCCTGATCACGGTCTCGTTGTTTTCGCCCGCGATAGCTCGCGCTGAAGATAATGCGGATTCCGCGCCGCAACCCGGTGCGATTCCCAGCCCGCGATCCGTACTCGGTTTTACGCCTGGCGATGATCGCAAGATAGCCGACTGGAAGCAGATTTCAAACTACTTCGCGCAGCTAGACCGTGCAAGCGAC
>JACCVS010000715.1 GCA_013698055.1 Acidobacteriota bacterium | reverse complement strand
AGAACCGCGTCGCGCTCTTAATAGCTATGCTGGAAAAGCGCGTCGGGTTTCATCTGATGGGCGATGACGTGTTCGTCAACATTGCCGGTGGCCTTGAGATAGACGAGCCTGCGGCTGACCTCGGCGTTGTTATCGCAATCGCATCGAGCTTTAAGAATGTCCCCGTTGACGCGCTCACGGCAGTCTTCGGCGAAGTAGGGCTGACGGGCGAAGTGCGCGGCGCGATGCAGGCTCAAGGGCGCGCGCGCGAGGCGCAGACGCTCGGGTTCAAGAAGATCATCATGCCCGCCTCCAACACGACGGGACTCGAACGCCTGCTGGGCACGCGCGTCGTCGGCGTTCGCTCCGTTGAAGAAGCGCTCGATGAGTTATTTTGAAAGCGAGGAGTCAGAAGCCAAAACAAAGATAGGGTTCATTGAGACCTTAGCCATCTAGTTTAGCGAGTCGAGCCTTCTATATGTTGATGCCAGCCGAATACTTTGACAAAGCCTTTTGGGGGCGAGAGGTTGCAGAAGCTATTGAAACTTCCGACCCGGTGCTTTCCAACCGGAGGATTACTCTGGTTCATTACAAGCTTTCGCAAGTTTTACAAGCCGTTACCGGAACCGACGCGGGAGCGAACTTTCATACGTGGGCTGTTTGGGGATCACGAAAAGCGGGCGTGACAATTCGTCAGGAGGATTTAGGCGAAGCATTACGTAACGCAATGATTGTCGCAGGAATCGTTGGATTCATTGTTGGTTTAAGCGTGTCCTGGATTTCGATAAGTTTGTGGCTTACTGGTTTGCATTGGAGCATCGTTCCACTTTCGGCGCTGGTCGGAATGTGTTGCGGTGCGTTAGTCGGTCGGTGGATTGCGATTTACAGTCGGCGCGAGGCTGCCCGTTTGATTTTGGAAGGCAATCGCATTGTGCTGGAGGATATTGGCAAACAAACGGCGCGATTCATTGCTTTGTTTCATGACAAAAACGAGGAAGACACAAAATCTCTCGATACGTTTCTTGCTGAATTGCGTACAGGAGAAACCGCTTCCGGAGGACAGGATTTGCTCCGCCAAGCCTTCACTCAATACTACATCGCCCGCTATGCCAAAGATTTGAAGCAAAAACACGAAGCCGCTTACTTTGCCAACTGTTTGGCGGTCTTGCATGAGCACATTCGACTTGAGCCTTACATTAAAAAGTCAATGCCTTTTATTATCCGCAAGTGTGCGACCAAGCGTCTCATGCAATTCGATGTTGGAACGGTCAGCCTGAGAGTCAGCGAAGAAGTTCCGGCACTCGATGGCGTGCCCTTCCCTGATTCCCTGCACGATTTATCCGGTCAGGAACTGTCCAACTTCCTCAACGGATGGGGCGGTGATTTGGCGGTTAGTCCTGCTCGTGACTGGACAAATATACGGGAGCGAATGAGATATATCGTTCAATTATTTCGCGTGATGCATTTAGAGAGATCAGTCTTTTCGGAGCCATATACGATGATGCAGAGTGAAACGCCAATGCCCTTTGCCACCGAGTTATCAAGGCAGTAGACGAAAAATGTCTTCTTCGCCGTTTGTACAAACTTCGCCCTAAACAAACTTTTGAGCGTCCGGATTTTGTTAATAAAACCTTCTCTCATTCCAGCAAAAAGTGATTTCTAACCAGCAACGCAAAAGAGGGACACTGCCGATTCTTGAATAATGGATTCTGGTTTTCTCTTTTCGTGCTAAGATGCCCCATTATGCGGACGAACGTTATTCTTATCAGATTAGTTTTCACCGCCATCCTGGTCGCGTCGGGTTATGTGCTGCACCCTGTCTCCGGTGAGTGGCTCGCGTCAACAGGTCTTGTCTCCCCCCTCTTAGCTTCCAAGATCACTTCCGCCCTCGCCGCGGCTTTCATCGCCATGGCGATCATCTTCTTTGAGATACGCATCAGGCGCGCTTCATTGAAGACATTGATCGGGGCAGCCGTCGGCTCAATCATGGGCATCGTCGGCGCTTACCTGATCGGGTCGCTAATCAGTCGTCAGGAATCTCTCGCCGTCGCGCCGGAGATGAAGACGTTTCTGACCCTGGCGCTGACATTCTTCATGGCCTACGTCGGGTTGATGGTCGGGGCGGCAAAGGGCGATTACCTTGATCTAACCGCGCTCGGCGGAATCTTCAGCGACAAGACCATGCGGCGCGATTACAAGATTCTGGACACCTCCGTCATCATTGACGGGCGCATCGCCGATGTGGCCGAGACGGGATTCCTGGGCGGCACAATCGTCATCCCGCAATTTATCCTGAGAGAACTGCAACAGGTGGCGGATTCGCCCGATTCATCAAAGCGGCAACGCGGGCGGCGCGGACTCGACATGCTCAACCGCCTTCAGAACAACAATGCGCTCGACATTCAGATTGTCGAAACGGATTTTCCGGCTGTGCGCGAAGTTGATTTGAAACTCATCGAACTGGGCAAGCAGTTGGATGCCGTCATCGTCACCAACGATTTCAATTTGAACAAGGTCTCTCAACTGCGCGGCGTCAACGTGCTCAACATCAACGAACTCGCCAACGCCTTGAAGCCCGTCGTGCTGCCCGGCGAAGCCATGAAGGTCTTCATCCTGAAAGAGGGCAAAGAATACAATCAGGGCGTCGCTTACCTGGACGACGGCACGATGGTTGTCGTGGACAACGCGCGTAAGCTCATCGGCAGGAACGCGGAAATCGCCGTCACGAGCGTACTGCAAACGACAGCCG
>JACCVS010000665.1 GCA_013698055.1 Acidobacteriota bacterium | reverse complement strand
GGCTGTCCCGAAGCCCTGTGCGGTGGCGGTGATAGTGTACTTGCCAAGGGGGAGGTTGGCCGAGACGAAGTAGCCCTCCCCGTTGGTGGAGAGCGTCCGCTCCAGGCCCGTCTCCACGCCGCGAATGATAATACTCGCGTTCGGGACGACGGCCCCATTGCTATCGCTAACAGTACCTTGCAGAGTGCCGGTGACGGTCTGCGCCCCCGCGTGCATGGAGAATGCGCACAGGATGACGACAAGCTGCACGGTAACAATCAAAGCTCTGGATAAACGTCTGGCTGTATCCGGCATGGCAATATCCCTTCTCTCTCAAGCTGATGCTTCTGTTTTTCGTGATAATCCCGCTTATAGACTTAAACCCATCTACTATCGCGGTGTGGGTGCGATAGACACTTCCCCATCCTGTCGGCGAAGCGCGACGCCGGGACGCGCCTTTGTCATCTCTCCATTAGCAAAGACAGCTTCACCGTTGACGAAAACAAAGCTAATGCCGGTTGCATATTGGTGTGGTTGCTCGAAACTTGCGCGATCACCGACGCTCTCTTCGTCGAAGATGACAAGGTCTGCGGCAAACCCCTCACGCAAGAGGCCGCGATCACGAAGATTAAAAGTCTGCGCGGGCAAGCTGGTCATCTTACGTACCGCGTCTTCAAGCGAAAGAAGACGCAGCTCGCGAACGTAATGCCCGAGCACGCGCGCATTGTTGCCGTAGCCGCGCGGGTGCGGCATCCCCTCGCCAAACCGACGCACGCCACTATCGGAAGCAATCATTGTGAACGGCTCGCGCATGATCTCTTTAACGTCATCTTCACTCATTCCGTGGTAGACCATACCCGCTCCGCCAGCAGCGTACATCTCCAGGATTTGTTCAATCTGGCTGTTGAGGTCGCTTTTGCCGCGAACCTCTTTCGCAATCGTTTTGATGGATTTTCCATTAAAGGAAGGGTTGGGCGCATAACTGGCGACAACGGCATAGTCGTAATCTTTGAAGCCGCTTCGTTTCAAACCTTCTTTCATCTCGCGTATGGCGCGTTCGCGCGACCCTTTATCCGCGAGCCGTTTTTTGCCTTCCTCGCGCCCTCCGTCGAGTACCCAATCGGGAAGGCGTATGTCGAGCGAAGTTGAAGAGGCTGTGTAAGCATACTGGTCAACGGTCACGGCGAGTCCGCGCTTGCGCGCTTCTCGCACGAGGCCGAGCGTGACATCGCTTTTGCCCCAGAGCTTTCGCGCCGAAATCTTGAAGTGTGAGATTTCAACGGGAAGACGCGCCTGCTCGCCGATTTGAATGCTTTCGCTGATCGCTGCGACGACTTCTGTGCCTTCATTTCTCATGTGCGTCGCGTAAAGCCCGTTGTATCTGGCGGCGACGCGAGCGAGCGCAACTATCTCATCGGTCTTCGCGTAGATGCCCGGCACGTAGATAAGCCCTGTCGAGAGGCCGACCGCTCCGTCTTTCATTCCCTGCTCGACGAGCGCTTCCATCTTCTGCAACTCCTCGGGCGTCGGAGCGCGGTCGCCCAGACCGATCACCTTGCTTCGCACAGAGCCATGCGCGACGAGCGTGGCGAGATTGACGGCGAGAGGTTGCTCTTTGATTCGTCCGAGGAACTCTTTAACGTCTGTGGCTGAAGAGCCGCAGTTGCCCGTGACCAGTGAAGTGACGCCCATCCGCACGAAGTTCTCGGCGTCGGGTTGTTTATAGATGGATTCGACGTGCGTATGAACATCTATGAAGCCTGGAGCAATTATTTGCCCGCGCGCATCTACAACTTTCGTTGCCAATCCCGGAGCAATCTGCCCGATGCGTGCGATGCGTCCGTCTTTAATGGCCACGTCGGCGCGAAACCAGGGATTGCCTGCTCCGTCTACTACGCGTCCGTTGATGATAACAAGATCGTAAATCGGTGGCGGAGGTTGCTGCGCGGACATCAAACTGAAAAACCCACGTCCAGCAAGGAGTGTTAAAACGGCTAGAATAAGAAAGCGAGGCTGAGAACGCTTGTTCATCTCAATACATGCAGTCACTTATAAGGGCTGTTAATTGTCGGAAGTTACAGCAAGCGTGATAATCGCGTGCTAGTCCTCTGGATGGTGAATCCGAAGAGATTCACCATCCAGAGAATTCCCCTGATTGAGCAACGCCGCTTTTATTGCCCTCAGCTCAGAAATTAAATTTAAGCGCAAACTGTACTTTGCGCGAAC
>JACCVS010000653.1 GCA_013698055.1 Acidobacteriota bacterium | reverse complement strand
ACAGTCAAGAACTGTTTGGGGCTTCGACTAAGTTTGCGGTGTAGGGTCATAGCTGATTGAAACTTAGCCATTCACTCGCTTATCGCGCAACAGGTTTATTGTATGTTTCCTGTATTTGACGCAGTTTCTCAAATTCTGGCTCGGTCTTAACAAGAGAGTTTGAAATCTGTTTAGTTTGTGTAGCCAGCATAAGCAGCAAATCTGAATCGGGAAGTTTAGAGCAATTGATTTTTATGAAAAATTAGCATTGGCATCTAAAGCAGCTTAACGCTCATTAGACCGTCAATGGCGGTGTTTTTCGACTACGGGGACTTTTACAGTCACCAGCGGTCTAACACTCTATAAGGCGACCATTACCGCTCCCGGTGATCTAGTACTTTGTCAGGTTAGTTATTTGATAAATGCTCTTTCTTGCCCTATCTTTTCAGCATGGCAAGAACAGCACAACCCATCCAACTATCAAACGACGAACGAAGCTCTTTGACAAACATCTTGCGGTGCGGGACAACTTCGGCACGGGTTCAGACTCGCGCCCGCGTTCTCGACTTGCTCCATCGTGGAGATCATCCAACCGAGATTGCCACGACTTTGAGCTTGAGTCTGCCAACCATTTTCAATATCAAGCGGCGTTATCTCTCAAAGGGTTTTGACGCCGCGCTGTACAACCGTCCGCGTTCTGGCAAACCATGCAAGATTGACGGCGCACAACGAGTCAGGATTACAGCTTTAGCCTGCTCGAAAGCTCCCCTTGGCCATGCCCGCTGGACGCTCCGGCTGTTAGCGGACAAGGCCGTCGAACTCAGCTTCTGTGACAATATCTCGCATCCCACCGTCAAAGAGGTGCTGAAAAAAACAGACTCCAGCCACACCGCCAGCGGTCGTGGTGCATCGGAGAGATAACGGGCGAATACCTGGCGCGCATGGAAGACATCCTGCATCTGTATAGCTTGGCACACCACGAAAAGTTGCCGGTCGTGTGCTTCGATGAACTGCCCGTCCAACTGTTGGGCGAAATGGTCTCACCTTTGTCGATGAAGGCGGGAAAGCCCCAGCGCGAAGATTATGAATACGAGCGCGGAGGAACTTGCTCGTTGCTGGTCGCCTTTGAGCCATTGACGGGCAGGCGCATTGTTGAAACCAGCAAGCAGAGAACGAAAGCCGATTACTGCCGCTTCATGCAGAGGGTGGCGGAGTTGTTCCCGCAAGCCGAAAAGATCGTCCTCGTCCAGGCCAACCTCAATACGCATAACGCCAGTTCGTTCTACGAAAACCTGCTGCCAGCAGATGCTTTCACTTTGGCGCAGCGGTTCGAGATGCACTACACGCCGAAGAAAGGCTCATGGCTCAATATAGCGGAGTTGGAACTCTCGGCACTCTCAAGAGTCTGCTTGTCGCGGCGCATCCCTCCAATCGAAGAGCTTGACCGTGAGATACAATCGCTTGTCAAAGAGCGCAACCAGTTGGCAATCAAAGTCGAGTGGCAATTCTCCATCACGAATGCGAGAGAAAAACTGAGCCGCCATTACAAGAATGTGCTATCTAAAAACTAACCTGACAAGGTACTAGCCTCAGGTTCGTGCGTAATAACAACCCGACAAAGATCATCGCTGAGAAGAGGATAATGAAAATCAAAAACGTTCTGCTGACAGCATTCTTTTGGGCGTTTAGCCTGACTGTGTTTGCCCAATCAACAACGCCGACCTTTAAGCAATATGCTGCCAGAGTCGAGAAAGCTGGAAACGTCAAGGTCAATCTGAAAAGCCACAAAGACGCGAATATGTTCCGCACTAATTTGCGGAACGCCGCGAAAGAAGGCGTGAATTTCGCCGGACATTACATCTTGACGACCTGGGGCTGCGGGACGAATTGCACGCAAAGCGCGATAATTGACGCTCGCAACGGCAGGGTGTTTTTCCCCCGCGTCCTTGAAGGTGCCGGTTTCGGCTTCTGTGACTTGCCTGATGACACCGAGCCGATTGTTTATCAAGCTGATAGTCGTCTGCTCGTCTTGAATGGATTCAAAGGCGGCGAGCTTGAAGTACAAAATGGACGTTGCGGAATTTATTATCTCGAATGGACAGGGACGAATTTTAAGCAAGTGAGGTTTGTGCAGAAAAAGCGAATCGAAATGCCCTAATGCTTCAAGCCGATCTTTGGTGGTGGGTTAGTTTGAGATTCCGAGCCAATTTCTATCAGCACTGGTTTCAAGCGTTATAGATTATCCAAGGATGTCGGAGACGCTGATGCTTAACTTCTCGATAGTGCGCGCCCTGATTGCCTCACCTCGCGCAAAACGCCTGATTGTTTGATAAGCGTCGCCCACTGGCTCTGCATACAATTCAACGCATTCCTCCACCACATTGACGAGCCACGCTTCCCGAATGCCCGCCTTCGCATAGAGCGGCATCTTGTATGAGCGATCACTTTCAACTGTCGAGTCCGCCACTTCGATGATGAGCAGCACATCGGCGGGAGTCGGGTGGGCGTGGCGGTAGAAATCATCGCGCCAGCGCAGGAGAGCTACGTCCGGTTGCGGCTCAGAAAAATCATCCAGCCGGATTGGGTCTTGCGTGCTAACAATCAGCTTGCCGCCGAAGAGTTGATTGAGTAAAGCGCTAAGACGCTTGACACACGCAGCGTGAGGACTGCCAATAGGTGACGTTTCATATATCTCCCCTTCAAGTAGTTCAAGGCGTTTGTCAGGAGAAAAGACGCCCGCCTTGCCCATGCGCTGATATTCGTCAACGCTAATCCAGTATTTGTCTAACTGCCGTGACATACAGCTTTCCCTTCCTCGTTAGTCTTCCTCTTCCGCTCTGATTCTACCTTCCGCACGCGCCTGCTCCACAATTTTCTGCGCGATCTGACCGGGCACAGGGTCATAGTGTGAGAACTGCATGTGGTATGAGCCACGCGCGGCAGTGATCGAATTCAGAGTGGATTGATAGTTGAGCATCTCGGCCATCGGGACCTGCGCTTTGATGATCTGCTGGTTGTTGCTGCTGGCCTCCATGCCCTGTACGCGCCCGCGACGCGAATTGAGGTCGCCCATGATGTCCCCGCTGTATTCCTGCGGCGCGATTACTTCGACATCCATCACCGGCTCAAGCAAAGTCGGCTTGACCTTATCAATGGCGGCACGGAAAGCCTTGCGACCTGCCGCGCGGAAACTGTGCTCGTCGGAATCAACCGGATGATATGAGCCGTCAATCAGGACGGCTTTGAAATCAACAAGAGGATAGCCTGCGACCGCGCCCGTCGAAGCCGCTTCCACAATTCCTTTCTCAATGGCGGGACGGAAATTCTGCGGAACGGAGCCGCCGAAAATCTTATCCTCGAAGACGAAGCCGCTGCCTCGCTCCAAAGGCTCGAAGACGACTTTGCAATCGCCGAATTGCCCGCGCCCGCCCGTTTGTTTCTTGTGGCGTCCCTGCACTTCAGCGCGCTGCGTGATCGTCTCCTTGTAAGGGACTTTCGGCGGGTGCAGCGTGACTTCTACGCCGTAACGCTTCTTCAGCTTGTCAATCACCGTCTCGACGTGAAGCTGGCCTGAGCCTGCCAGCAGAAACTCTTTCGTCTGCGCGTCACGGTCAAAATGCAGCGCCGGGTCTTCTTCCAGAATCTTGTGAAGCGCGACGCTGATCTTCTCTTCATCCTGCCTGGACTTCGGCTCGATGGCGAAAGCGATGGCCGCTTCGGGGTATTCGACGCCGTCATAAACAATCGGCGAGGCTTTATCGGAGAGCGTGTCGCCGGTCTGTGTTTCTTTCAGCTTGACGCAGGCGATGATGTCTCCAGCGTGTGCTTCGTCAATCTTATCGAGCTGCTTGCCCTGCACGGAATGAAGCCCGCCGAGGCGTTCCTGCGCGTTGCGCTTGGAGTTGAGGACGTGGGCATCCGTTGAAATCTTGCCGCTGATGATTCGCATGACGTTGATGCGCCCAGCGAATGGGTCAGCGATGGTGCGAAAGACATAAGCAGAAAACGGCTCGCTGTCTTCATACTTGCGCGAAATGGGTTCGCCGCCGTCGCCGTCAACAGAAGCGCGCCCGTGCTCGGATTCGTGAGCCGCCGGATTCGGAGCATAGTCAACGATGCTGTCGAGCAGCGTGCTCAAGCCGACGAGGGTAGCGGATGAGACGGCGAAGACCGGGCAGAGCTTGCTGCGCTCAATCGCTTTCTTGATGCCCGGAATCACGTCTTCATCGGGGAGCGTGCCATCCTCAAAATATTTCTCCATCAGCGCGTCGTCGGATTCGGCGACCAGCTCGATCAGTCTTTCGCGCGCCTTATCCAGCACGTCGCGTCCTTCAGTCGGCAAGTCAACTTCTTTGGCTT
>JACCVS010000629.1 GCA_013698055.1 Acidobacteriota bacterium | reverse complement strand
CAGGGTCTGTGCTGGCATCGCTGACGACGATCAGGTGGCAACGACGGAGAACCATCTCGTAAAGACCCAAATTCTCGAAATGTCCGCCGTCGCTCAGGTAAACATAGGAGCTTTTATCATCCGTCATCGAGAGTGCTTCGACGACCACCGGGCCGGCGGCGAATTGTGGAACGTCGCGTTTGAATGTGCGATTGCCCGCCGGGCCGGGATTGCCCAGCCACCACCCCAGACGCACGTTGAACATCGCCATCAAAAACGAGACGAGCGGCGAGGAGATCATGTAGCCCATATTAGGACTGGCCGCCGCGCCGGAGATCGTGAAGGCCGTGCCGAGAGTAATACCGCGCTCCCCACCGTAAGAGCTAGACCTTCGATACCCGAGCAGGTGATTTCCCGAATGCAGCGGCGAGACGGTGAAGGTTTCCGCTTTCCTCTCCTGCCACGCGAGCTTATCGCCTTTCATCAGATTCAGCGCGATGTTGACGATTGGGAGCGGCCTGCCCAATCGCTTATCCTTCAATTTCTCGTAAATCCCTTTGATCCGGTTAGGGTATGACTCCTCCAGGTACAGGCGATTGAGCAGAATGCGGCCTTCATCCTGCAAGCCTTGCTTCACCATCTGCTCGATGATCTCCTTTTGATGTTCTTCGTGCCGCTTTTCAACGTAAATGCAATCTCCGTCCAGTAGTTTGTTCAAATCCTGACAGAGGGCGCGCACCAATTCGTCCGAAGGGTCGTCGGTGGGTTTGTACTCCTTCATCAATGCTCTGGTCGTGGGGGAAAGGTTTTGTCGCAGGTCATCGGATAACTGGTCGTGTTCGTTGTTTAGATCGTGGATCAGACCGGGCAAATCTCTAAAACTGTTCTCGTTGAAAAGAGCCGGTCTCAGCTCATGTATCGGCAGATCGTCTGCGGAATCGAAATTGGTAAACCAGTTGGGGCGGCGCTTCTTTCGTGAAGCTCCGAGGTAGGCGCGTTTCAGACGGTTAGCGTACATCGAATGAATCGAAAATTTCCCCGTGTCAATCAACAAACCCATAATCCAGCCGAAGAGTCCCAGCAGGATTGTTGTCACTATTAGCAACCGCATACCGGAGAATAAAACTATGTCCCGGTGATAAGTCATCTTGCGGGGAGCCTCGGGACGAATATAGTTGTATTGTCTCGGGTTATTCTCGAAATCAATCTGCTGCCTTCCCTCAAAATCGGCCTGACGCCAATTCTGACCCTCTGAAAAATCCCCCTGTTTATATTCCACTACTCCTGTCTTATTAAAAACGTCCTTGAGGACAGGAGAAAATTTTTCCAGCAGGCTATTAGTCACAATGGAGAGAACGACGATCAGGAAGATAAAAAAGATCGGGGCTGCCAGGCTCGCAAGACGTTTCAGCAGGGTGGCTCCCATCCCTTTTTGGCTTTCTTTGCGGGACGGCTTATTCTCTCCGCCCTGAATATAGACCTGCGTCTTGGCGCTGAAGCCTCCCACAAGAGTAATAATCCCGGAAACGATTCCCACAACGACGGCCAGGAGCTTTGACCACGACGGCCAGATTGGCTCGCCCGTAGCCCAATTCTTGTTATCAGCTACGTCCGCACTGGAAAGAACCATCGAGCTGACGACTAGCCAGCCCACAATGACAATCAAAATCCAGCCGGAATAGCGGGCGAACCATTCCTGCTCGTCGTCGGAGTTATAGCGGCTGGTTAATCCGATGAGGAGCGTGGCAGCCATCATCAACAGCGCCATCAGAAGAGGCACGGCGAAGATGGCGTAGGTGCGCGCATGACCGAAAGGATTTTGAGGATCATTCGGGCTTCCGAAGAGGAATCCTTGCCTGAAATGGTCGCTCACCTTCCAGAGCAGATAGCCTGTGACATACCCGGCGATAATGATAATGACGATAGAGAGCAGAATGTTGAGAGCGACTTTCCACGTGACATTCTTATTGTGAAGACGGCGAGTGTCGTCAACATAACGGGCGATTGCGCTGCGACGGGAATAGAGATAGAACGCCCACCCGACCAGAATAACGAGCGTGACCAGAATTATAAAACCGATCTTGTAGCTCTCAGGCTCAGTGTTGACGATTCCCATGTATGTCTTCCAACCGTGCCAGGGCTTAGCGTCTTGAAAGCGCGCCCAGAAAAATGTCACGGCTATGGCTGCCAGCACCATCGGCAGCAGGCACTCCCACAAAAAACGTCTCTGGCTGCTCTTTCTATCATCCTTGCTCGGCAGATACCGCCCGACATATGTGACGCCGATGAGAGAGAGGATTATTCCGATGGCCAGGCTCCAGGGCTCCCACAGATCACCCGCCGGGTGATTGCTCGGCAGTTGGCGGATCGCCGCGACGTAAATTCTGGGGAACATCAGCACCGCCAGCAGCAGCGGGATGAACACCAGCCAGTTCAAGAACAGGTTTCGGATAACTGTCGCCGCCAGAGTCCAGGTGTCCGCCGACAGCAGACCCGTTTGCGGGCTGAGGTAGTTGCTATAAGTTCGCAAGTGAGAGACTTCCGGAGGATCAGGCTCGAGCGCAGAGGTGGGCTTCTCGCTCAACTCATGCATCACGCCGTCAACTCCTCGTTTATGCCTGTGAATCCATGCCGTTAGCCAGCTTCCTATGTAGCCACCGCCCGAAACAGTGGATAGATAATCGAACTCACCGATCAGTCTTTTACGGGCAAGGCCCTGAAGGATGCCCAGATTGAAAGTGGCGCTGCGAATGCCTCCGCCGGAGAGACAAAGGGCGGAGGACTTTTGCTCGTGGATCAAACTATAAATAGACGAGAGGCATTGCTTTTCAAGCCA
>JACCVS010000571.1 GCA_013698055.1 Acidobacteriota bacterium | reverse complement strand
CAAAGGAGCAGACGGAAATGAAAAGCGATTCGGGGCAGACAACTTCAATTTGGATGGCGACGGCCAAAGAAATAGAATCTGACGGCCAACTGGCGGAAGACATGAGTGTGGACGTGTGTATTGTCGGTGCAGGCATTGCCGGAATGACGACCGCGTACCTGCTCGCGCGTGAAGGCAAGCGGGTAGTCGTGCTGGACGACGGAGCAATCGGCGGCAGCATGACCGGGCGGACGACGGCGCATCTCGTCAATGCGCTTGACGACCGATACTACGAGCTTGAGCGCCTTCACGGCGAAGATGGATCGCGTCTCGCTGCCGAGAGCCATACGGCAGCAATTGACCGCATCGAAGCAATCGTTAAGGAAGAAGGCATCGAGTGTGGATTCGAGCGGCTCGACGGATACCTCTTCGCTCCGCCCGATGAATCAAAAAAGCAGCTTAAAGATGAATTGGAGGCAGCACATCGCGCCGGGCTGACGGAAATTGAGATGATCGAGCGCGCTCCGATCAAAGATTTCGACACGGGCAAGTGCTTGCGCTTTCCCAATCAAGCGCAGTTTCATCCGCTTCATTATCTGGCAGGGCTGGCGCGTGCCATCCGGCGCGACGGTGGGCGCATCCATACCGGAACGCACGCCGACAAAATCGAAGGAGACAAAAAGAGCGCGCGCGTCGAGACAAGCGACGGGCGCGTCATTACATCTTTCTCAATCGTCGTCGCGACCAACACGCCGGTCAACGACCGCTTTGCGATTCACACCAAACAAGCCCCGTATCTGACATACGTTATCGGCGCTCGCGTTCCTCGCGGCTCCATCCCAAAGGCGCTCTACTGGGACACGCCCGACCCGTACCATTACGTCCGGCTGGAGAGCATCAATGCCGAGAACAATGAGACGGGCGAGACTGAAGAATACGATGTGCTGATAGTCGGCGGCGAAGATCACAAGACGGGACAGGCGGACGATGCCAACAAGCGCTTTGGCTATCTCCAAAGATGGACGCGAACTAGGTTTCCGATGATCGGGGAAATCGAGTTTCAATGGTCTGGACAGGTGATGGAACCCATTGACGGTCTCGCCTTCATCGGGCGTAATCCGATGGATGAAGAGAACATTTTTATCGCTACGGGCGATTCCGGCAACGGGATGACGCACGGCACCATCGCCGGAATTCTCCTGACCGATCTCATCATGGAGCGCGAAAACGAATGGGAGAAGCTCTACAATCCGACGCGCAAGACGCTGAAAGCCCTGCCCGAGTTTGCCAGTGAAAATCTCAATGTCGCCGCGCAGTATGTGGATTTAGTTACGCCGGGCGACGTGGATTCAATTGATGAGATCAAGCCGGGAGATGGCGCGATTATCCGTCATGGCTTGAAGAAAGTGGCGGCTTACCGCGACGACGCAGGCACGATTCATGAGCGCTCGGCTGTCTGTCCTCACTTGGGTTGCATCGTTGATTGGAACTCAAAAGAGAAGACCTGGGATTGCCCCTGTCATGGCTCGCGCTACGACGCTTACGGGAAAGTCTTTCAAGGGCCGGCAAACAGCGACCTCGCGCGTGTGGAAGACAATTAGTGAAAGATAATTAAACGTTAAATGGCGATATGCGCAAGCGTCGGTTATTGCGCAGGTAAGATGTAATGGCAATCACGGAAGCCGAGATAGTAGCGAAGGTAGAACGAAGCCCGATTGAGATTGTCGAGCGGCGCGCGCGCGTTCGCTGGTGGCGTCGGCTCGGCTCGAAGCATCGCGGCTTCCGCTACGAAGACGCAAAGGGTCTTCACCTGACAGGTGAGATCGAGCTGGTACGCATCGCGTCGCTCGTGATTCCGCCCGCGTGGGAGCATGTTCGCATCTCTCCTTCAATGCGAAGCAGCTTGCAGGCCGTCGGGATTGATGGAAGCGGGCGCGTCCAGTACATCTATCATCCGCAGTTTGCCGCGCGCCAGCAGCGCAAAAAGTACGAGAAGATCGAACGCTTCGGCGAGCATCTGCCTCAGCTCAGGCGCAAGACCAATGAGGACATCAATCTCGAAGGCTTCCCGCGTGACCGCGTGCTGGCCGTCATCGTGCGCCTCATCAACGAGCTTTACTTTCGCATCGGCTCGGAAGAGAACGTCAAGCGTTACCGCACCTACGGCGTGACGACCTTGCGTAATCGCCATCTGGAGATTAAGCCTGGCGGTCGCCTCTCGTTCAACTTCGTCGGCAAGCACCAGGTTCGTCACCGCGTGCTGCACGTTGACGAAGAACTCGCCGCGCTCATCGGCGACATCAAAAAGATCGGCGGGTCAAAACTCTTCGAGTATTACGACGGCGAGGGGAAGGTGCGAGCCATCCGCCCGCGCGACGTGAACGAGTACATCAAGGCTGCGACCTCGCCGGAGTTTTCCGCCAAAGATTTTCGGACGTGGGGCGGAACGTTGCGCGCGGCAATCGAGTTGGCCGAAATCGGCAAGGCCGAAGATGACAAGCAGGCAAAGCACAACCTCGTCAGAGCCGTCGAGCGCGTGGCCGAACGGCTGGGCAACACGCCCACCGTTTGTCGAGGCTGTTACATTCACCCGAAGGTGCTTGACAGTTACCTGCAAGGCGTCACTCTCGAAGAGTTTCGTCGCAAGGCCAAGCGTTCAATTCACCGCATCGAACCAGAATACCAACCTGAAGAGATGGCTCTCTTGAAGATGCTCCGCGCTTAGACGAATGGAAACACTCGATGCTCTGGCGTATCTAAGGATTATCTTTCAAACTCAAATTCTAAAATGAACGTCCCTCTAAAAGTGAGAGCGTGTCTTCTGTGGCTTTCCGCCTTTCCCGCGTCGCTTTTGTTTGCGCCCGTCGGTTCCTTTAAGCGAGGCCAGCGGCCACAACTTATACTCGATGGTTGCCAGTCCCGCACCGACCACAGCGTCAATGACTTCTTCAGAAGATTTGTAACAGGGAGCGGCTTCGTCCAGCGGTACGCGCCCGTCAGTGTTGACGAGAATTCCCGCCTCCCTGTACTCATCGTCAATCTGTCGCTGGCTGAGGCTGCGCGTCGCTTCACCGCGCGACATGCGGCGACCCGCGCCGTGATTGACGGAGAAGCCGCTGTTGACCGCACCGACAGCTGGCCGCAGGATATAGCTCCAGTCTTTGTTCGAGCCGGGAATCAGGACGGGATGTCCCGTCTCTTCCCAGAACGTGCCTTTCAAGCCCGGATGACCAGCGGGAAAAGCGCGCGTCGCGCCTTTGCGATGCACCCAAACCTCATCGTACTCAGGATGCCACTCACGCTGGACGAGATTATGGCTAATCTCATAGATCAATTCCAAATCTTTACCGAACACTTGACGGAAAGCCT
>JACCVS010000569.1 GCA_013698055.1 Acidobacteriota bacterium | reverse complement strand
TGAGCGTAATACTCCTGATGATAATCCTCGGCCATGTAGAACTCGCTGAGAGGCACGATTTCCGTCACAATGGGCGCGTCCCAAATCCCTTCCGCGTTCAATTCGACGATTGTTCTTTCGGCAATCTCTTTCTGCTCCGGCGAATGATAGAAGATGGCCGAGCGATATTGCGTGCCTGTATCCGCGCCCTGGCGATTCAGCGTCGTCGGGTCGTGAATAGTGAAGAATACTTCTAACAGTTCGTGGAAAGAGACAATTTGTGGATCGAAAGTAACCTGCACGATTTCCGCATGTCCGGTCGTGCCCGTGCAAACCTGCCTGTATGTCGGATTCGGCACCTCGCCGCCCATATAGCCCGACTCGACAGAATCCACTCCGCGCAAATCATCGAAGACCGCTTCCAGGCACCAGAAGCACCCGCCTGCCAACGTCGCTACTTCCATCTGATTCGTTCCCATAAAAATTCTCCTGATTGTATAAATAATTTTTGCGGCTTTCGTTGAGCCATTACTCGCCCGACGATCTTGTCCCACGGCGCGGCGCTTCCCCGGCTTTAAGGCTTCGCTTGCTCTTCGTTGCTGGCTGTACTTTCTGCACAGGCGGCAATAGATCGTTGACTTTAACCTTAACGCCAGGGAAGGCGACGAGGTCGAACTCCTGTCCTTCCCTGTACGTTTGCTTTCGACGATAGCCGCCAGCGCCCGGTTCGCGGTAGTCCTCAATCTCCATTTCGCTCACATTCAAAATCAGATACTGTCCGATTCCCGCCGTGGCATAAGATAAGCCTTTATGATGGCGGTCGTAAGCGAGCGTGCTGTCTGCCACTTCAAGCACCAGGTAAATGTCTTCGGGCTGTGGGTGACGGTCAGCGTATTCAAGCTCTTCCAGCGCGGCGAGAACTAAATCCGGCTCAGGCTCAGAATAATCGTTAAGCCGAATCGGGTTTTGATTACGGACGATCACGCGGTCGCCCAAAAGGCGAATGAAGTGTTTGGCAGCTCGGTCAGTAGAAGTTGCATGTCGCATCCCTTTCGGACTCATTTCAACAATAACTCCTTCGAGCAGTTCGACCCTTTCATTTTCATTGAAGATTCCGGCGGCGATCATCTGTTCATATTCAGAAGTGGTGAGCAAGCGTAAGCTCGGCTGCCGCTCGGACAGCGACGTTTGTCTCACTCGCAAATCGTCCCTCGTCGTTATCATGTCTCTAGTTCTCTCTGTCTCTCAGCCACCGATAAAGCTCATCGTGCGCTCGGGTTGCATAAATTCCGGCTCGTTGATGAAGTGGCGTGGCTCTTTCTTCATCACGACCGATTCGATGTACTCGATGATCTCGGCGCGCGAGACGTTGCTGCGAATGACATCACGCAGGCTGTGCTCAACGGTCGAGAAGAGACAAGTCCTGATTTGCCCGTCGGCGGTCAGGCGAATGCGCGAGCAAGCGCCGCAGAAGGGTTCCGTGACGGGCGCGATGATGCCTATCTCGCCGGGAGCATTGTCAGCAAAGCGATAACGCGAAGAGGTCTCGGAGCCGCGAGGAACTTTAACAGGGATGAGAGGGTATCGCTCTTCAATCCGTTCAAGCATCTCGCGCCCTGAGACGACCATCTCGCGCGACCATTCGTGGCCGGAATCGAGCGGCATGAATTCGATAAAGCGCATTCCTATGTCGTGTTCGCGCGCGAAGGCAGCGAAATCTGCAACCTCATCCTCGTTGTGCCCGCGCACGATGACGGCGTTGATTTTAATCGGCGTCAATCCCGCCTGCTTCGCCGCTTCGATTCCTTCGAACACACGGTCAAGGACATCAACGCCGGTCATTCGCTTGAACACGTCCGGCTTCAAACTGTCTATGCTGATGGTGATGCGGTCGAGTCCCGCCGCTTTCAAATCTGCGGCGCGTCCGGGCAGAAAATAGCCGTTAGTCGTCAGCGCCAGGTCGAGCAGGCGCGGCTTGAGCGCGCTGAGCTTGGCGATAATTGTCTCGATGTCGCGGCGCATCATCGGCTCGCCGCCTGTCAACCGAATCTTTTCGATGCCCAGCGAAACGAAGATATTGCAAGCGTACTCAATCTCTTCATACGAGAGCATCTCGGATTTCGGCGCAATCGGCGGCTCGCCGTGCGGCAGGCAATAAAAGCAGCGAAAATTGCAACGATCCGTCAGCGACACACGCAAATCGCGTATCTGTCGGCCAAATGAATCTTTGAGTACAGTAGTCACTTCTTATCTATCATCTACGCATCTGCGAGGCATTCGGGATTTTGTCCAACTCAATCATACGCTGGCTGAATGAGCGTTCCAAGTCGCCATAGAAGAATATGACGGAAGGACACGTCTTCTTTTAATAACAAACGGGCAGGGGCAAGCGCTGTCCCTACAATTCTGATGCAGTAGCAATAGGCTCTTCGGCTGGTTCTGAAAATTCTCGGCTCGCACGTTCGACGAGCGCGCGGGCGTTGCGTTGAAGACCTGTGAGCTTGGCGCGTTTGATAGCGCTATGGCGGAAACGCTCAGCATAAGTTTCAGGCATGAGTTCAAGAATGTCAGAAAGGCTAGCATTGACATTGTTTGTGCGCGGCTCAAAGCATTCCTCGGTTGTCGGCTGCTCAAAGCGATTCCACGGGCAAACGTCCTGACAGATGTCGCAGCCGTAGAGCCAGCCTGAGAGATTCGAGGCAACGCTGCCGGGAATCTCAGGTGCGCGCAGCTCAATCGTCGCGTATGAGATGCACTTTCGAGAATCTACAACGTAAGGCTCGGTAATCGCACCGGTTGGACAGGCTTCAAGACAGAGCGTGCAGCTTCCACAGTAATCTTCCACCCGCTCCGTGTCGTACTCAAGCTCAAGGTTGAGAATCAACTCGCCTAAGAATACCCACGAGCCGTATTCGCGTGTGATGAGATTCGTGTGTTTGCCGATCCAGCCGAGGCCAGCACGGACAGCCCACGCCTTGTCCATCATCGGTTGAATGTCAACGCAAGCCTTGCCTTCGGCTTCCGGCCATTGCTCCTTAATCCACGCGAGCAGTGATTTTAATTTACCTCCGACAACATCGTGGTAATCGTCGCCCCAACTGTAGCGCGAAATCTTTCCTGTCGCTGGATCGTTCGCGTGCTCATGCGGCGTGTAGTAGTTGAGCGCGACGACAATCACCGAGCGCGCGGATGGAAGAACGAGGCGCGGGTCTGTGCGCTTTGTGGGGTCGCGCTCCATCCAACGCATCTCGCCGTGCAACCCGCGACTCAGCCACTCCTGCAAGCGCTCGCTCTCACAATTCAACGCCTCGGCGCGAACGATGCCCACCTTATCGAAACCTTCGGCGGATGCTCGTTCCCTGATTTTTCGTGAGAGGTCGGCTGGCTGCAAAACTTGGTTCTCCACTCCTCCCATTCTACCTGTTTGCTCCCGGCCTTGCTAAGCCTTCTCTAACTCGTTAAGCTCATCTTGAGCAGTAATTCTCTCCCTAATAGTTTCTAGCAGGGAAATTTCTGCCTAAGAGTTTCGGCACGCTGTGCAGTTCACCAGACGAATTGCTTTTATGTCAGACGGCACAAAGCAAAAACAAGAGATAGAGGGCCTTTCGATTAAGCGCAAGGCCGGACGAGTTCTTTTCGTAGGGCTGCCCGGCACACGCTTAAACCCGCGCACTCGTGCGCTGCTAAGCGAAGTCCAGCCGGGCGGCGTTGTTATCTTCGGACGCAACATCGAATCTGCTGAACAGGTCGCACTGCTCAACGCGCAGATACGCGATGCCGTGGATCACCACGTCCTGATTGGCGTTGATCAGGAAGGCGGCCTCGTTGACCGCTTTCGTGACATCTGCGAGCCGATGCCTTCGGCCAAGGCCGTGCGCGAAGGCGGATCGAGCGAGCTGGCGGAGAAATTCGGAGAGCTGTCGGCGCGTGCGCTTCGACTGCTTGGCTTCAACATCAACTTTGCTCCCGTGCTCGATCTTTCGGGCGACAATCATGAGAACGGATTGAGGGGACGCACCTTCGGCACTTTCCCGGCGGAAGTCTCAAGGCTCGCGGGCGCGTACCTCGACGGGCTTCAGAAGAATCGCGTCGTCGGTTGCGGCAAACATTTTCCCGGACTCGGCGGCTCGGACATAGATTCCCATCGTCGCCTGCCCATCGTAAAGCATTCATGGGAAGAGATAATAGAACGCGACCTCGTGCCCTTCATGGATTTGATGTTTCATCGCCCCGGTGAGCATCTGCATTCCATAATGGTCAGTCATGGAGCTTTCCCGGAAGTGTCCGAGCTTATGCAGGCATGGTTTCGTCGCACGGGTGAATTGCCTGCGCTCGCAAGTTTCCACAATCTCCCGGCGACAATCAGCGGCAACGTCGTGATGCGCCTCCTGCGCCTTGTCCTCAAATTTGACGGATTGGTTATCACCGATGATATGGAGATGGGAGCGGTCGTCCAGACGCTCTCGGTTGCGGAAGCGTCTCTGAGTGCCGTCGAAGCAGGCTCGGACATGATTCTCATCTGCGAACAGGAGGCAAACTTTGTCGCCGCGCGTGATGCTATTGCAGAGGCAGTAGAAAATAACAAGTTGCCCGTCGGTGCGCTTGATCGCGCAGGTCAAAGGATTGATCGCTTGCTGGAATTGGCGGGCGAGCCTGAGCAGTTTGACGGGGACGAATTCGAGGTGGTTTCAAGCGACATGGTCGAGTTGAAGCGCGCTCTGAAAGCCGCCGAAAATGAAGAAGAATATGCGCCGCGCTTTGGCACGTCCGAAGGCGGCGACCGGCGCTCGTCAAACTTCTGACAATCTCCGATTGCTGTCTTGCTTCTGCTGCGTCGTTCTGCGACTCGATAGTTTGTATCTTAACTCCAGATGCCCGGAATCATGTTCGCGCACTTCGGACACTCGCCCGCAGGCGTCACCTTCATCTGTCGAATGAGGTAGCCGTAGCGTTCGATTAAGAGTTCATCGCACGATGGGCAATAGGTGTTCTCCCATCGCCCTACCTTGCCCGGAAGATTTCCGGCGTAGATGTAGCGCAAGCCAGCCGCGCGCCCAATTTCACAGGCGCGGATCAGGTCTTCAGGTCGCGTGTTGCGGTACTCCGTCATCTTGTAGTCCTGGTGAAACGCCGTTACGTGCCACGGTATGTCTGGCGAAACCAAAGCGATAAACTCAGCCGCGCGCTTTAATTCATCCTCTGAATCGTTGAAGCCGGGAATCACCAGTGTCACAATCTCTTCCCAAAAACCGCGCTCGTAAACCATCTTCACGGTATCCAGAATATTATCCACCACGCCGCCCAGTTGACGGTAGTTCTTATCGCTCATCGTCTTCAAATCTATCTTGTAACAATCCGTCCACGGGCGGATGTAATCGAGCACCTGCGGCGTCGCATTGCCGTTTGAGATGAACGCCGTCCTGAAACCTTCGGGCTTCGCCCTCTTGAAAACTTCGATAGCCCACTCAGCCGTAATCAAAGGCTCGTTGTAACTCGTCCCGACCAGTGAAGCGCCATATGCCTTCGCCATCGAAATCAACCTCTCAGGACTCGCCACGTTTGGCGAAGTGCCTGCTGTATCATCACGCAGAGCCTGGCTCGTCAACCAGTTCTGACAATTTCCGCAATGAAGGTCACATCCGAGCATCCCGAAAGTCAGCGTATCCGAACCCGGCAGCGCGTGGAAGAAAGGTTTCTTCTCGGTCGGATCGCAGGCGAGCGCCGCGACGTAGTTCATGGGAACCATCAAGCGCCCGCGCTCGTTGTAACGCACTTTGCAGATACCGCGCTTGCCTTCATTAATCAAACAGCGATGGCCGCAGGCGTAGCAGCGCAAGGCATCATCCGGCAGATGCTCTGTTAATTCAGCCGCTCCCTCGGCTGTCAACTCATCTAAAACTTCTGCGAGCGAACTCGCCTTTGAACTCATCGGCATTGTCTTCAAACCTCACGTGGTAAGACTCAAGCTTACTTCAGTTTATTGACGCAAGAAAGGATGAAATAACGTCTAACGCTTTGATGATTTTAGATGCGGTTGATGAAACGTCAATTGTTGAAGCGAGCGGCGCGAGACGGGACGGGAGTTAATGGTAAGACGTTGGAAGAAAAGCGGTTTACCCGAGGTTCATTCGCCGCAGAAGGTCTGTGAATCTGGAATCTGAGCGAAGGCTCTTGAATCTGGGGTCAACGTTGAGAAAGACCATGTAATCGGCGCGCTCCGTAAACGCTTTCTCCAACCATTCAAAGGCGCGGTCTCGATCCTTGAGGGCGACGTAGATGGTCGCGATGTGATAGGCCGAGATGTAACGCCCCTTCGCAATCTCCTGCAATTCTTTCAACTCTGATTGCGCCTTGTCCACGTCGCCGGAGAGCGCGAGCACGCTGGCGCGCTCGACCTTCATCAAAGGCGAATTTTTAGAAAGCCCTAATGCTTTCTCATACTGTTCGAGAGATTCTTTATACATCCCTTTCTGCGCGTAAGCGAGTCCGAGATACCTGCGCGCCACGTAGAAATTGGGGTCTAGCTCAATGGTCTTGCGACATGCAGCTATCGAGTCGTCGAAGCGGCCAGCGAAAAAATACATGAGGCCGAAATGAGAGCTGATGATGAGCGAAGTCTTGTCCAGTTCCAGCGTCCGGCTGGTCTCTTCGATGGCTTCCGGGAAACGACCCATCGCCGCCAGATAGTTTGCGTACCACTGGTGCGCTGAAGCGTAATTCGGATTGAGACGAATGGCTTCTTTGAACTCATCTTCAGCCTGACGCCAATTCCACTCGCCGCGAAATTTCGCGTAGGCCAGCGCGGCATGAGCCTCAGCCAGATTGTTATCAAGGCCGAGCGCTGTTTCCGCTTCTTTGATTGCCTTTGGGAATGCTTCGGTGGGCGCGCTCGCGCCATAGGTCGCCAGCATGTTGTAACTATCAGCCAGACCTGCGTGAGCCGGCGCATAGTTTGGGTCCAGCTTGAGAGCTTCGGAAAAGTAGCCGGAGGCCTCTTGGATAGCGTCGGCTGTCCGCTTGTTCCAGGCGTTGCGCCCCCTCATGTAAAGAGACTCAGCCTCTCTTCTCTTTGCGCCCTCGGCGCTCAATTTCAGACCGATCTTGTCAGAAACTGAGGCGACGATATTTTGCACCCCTAAAGTGATGTCGGAAAATTTCGTTACCGTTCTCTCTCCCCAGAGAAGTCTGTTGTCTTTTACGTCCACCAGTTCAGTGCTGATGGTGAGATTGTCGCCGCTCTTCGTGACCCGGCCACTCAAGACAGCGCGGACGTTTAGTTGGCGTCCCATCTCCTGCGCTGGCTGTCCCCTAAAGCGCAGGACATCATTGAAAGGCGCGACGCGCAAGCTCAGCGACAACTTTGAAAGGCTGTAGATGAGTTGCTCGGTGATGTCGTCGCCGAGATTTTCAGCGCCCGGCTCTGAACTGGCAGCGGTGAAAGGCAGAACTGCGATGGAATCTATCGGGCGAGTCACGCTGTAATAATAGAAAGCGGCGAGCGCGGCGACGATCACGCCGACGGTGATGAATGCTACTTTCTTGTGCTGCTTGATTCCCTTGACGATGTACTCTGCGTTTGACGCCGTGGTTGAAGGAACCGTAGTTGCCGGAATCGCCAGTTCTTTGGTCTGTGAATTATGATGTCCGGAAGAAGCTCTGACAACGCCGCCGCTATTGTTGCTGCTGCTCAACAATTGACGTGACAGTTCCTGCTCCGGCTCATCATTTGTCTCCGCTTCAAGCTCTAACCCACGCCTCAACCTTTTCAAGTCAATGAGCATGTCCTTGACGGTTTGATAACGCTCTTCTCTGTTCTTGCTGAGGGCTTTGCCGACGATGCGCTCCATCTCGACGGGAACGTCCTGCGAGAAGCGCGCCATCGGTCGGGGTCTCTTTTGAAGGATCGAGATGATGACTTCGCTCGCGCTCTCGCCTTCAAAGGGCTGGCGTCCCGTCAACATCTCGTAGAGGAGGATGCCCAGACTAAAGATGTCCGAGCGCGCGTCCACATGAGAGCCGCGCGCCTGTTCCGGCGACATGTAGCTGACGGTTCCCATGACCGCGCCGGGATTGGTATTGACGAACCCCTGAGTCTCCGCATCGGGGTCGCTGCCGGTGGACAAACCCAGCAGGCGTTTTTCGACGAATTTGGCCAGCCCGAAGTCCAGAACTTTGACGTAGCCGTCTGCGCGCAGCATGACGTTTTCCGGCTTGATGTCTCGGTGGATGATCCCTGCCTCGTGCGCCGTCGCCAGAGCGGTCGCCACCTGAACGGCGATATCGAGCGCTTCGCGCAAGCCTAGCATGTTAAGTTTCAAGTGCTGGCGCAGCGTCTGCCCGTCTATAAATTCCGTGCTGATGAAATGTGACCCATCAACCTGCCCGACCTCGTAAATCGTAATAATGTTCGGATGGTTCAGGCTTGAGGTGGCACGCGCTTCCTGCTCAAAGCGGCGCTTCCAGTCATCGCCCTGCTGGACATTTTCGTAGAGCAGCTTGAGCGCAACCTTGCGTCCCAGGCGCACGTCCTGCGCCAGATAGACTTCGCCCATGCCGCCTGACCCTAGACAGGAGATAATTCGGTACTGGTTAATGTTAGTTCCAGCAACTACGGCCAAGATGCGTGGACTCCAGCGAATGCGTATCTTGCGGAGACAAAGAAACGAACGTCCAGAGGAAATGACCACTGAGAAAAACTCAGGTCTATTGTTGACGAGCGCAGCTTATCACTTGAAAATTGGATACGCAATGTTTGCCCGCGAGCGCCCGTTCGTCTCAATATGAAAGGAATTTTTCAAGGCGGAACGAGTGGAATCTGCTTGCAAGGAAGGTAATAATTGAACGAATCAACGTGACGGCTTTTCAGCAATATACGCGCGGCGTCGGATGCCGGAAGGCGGGGCCTGATCCTATAACATTGATGAGTGATGGGTGATAATAGGAACCCTCTTACCTACCACCCATCACCTACTCAGTCATTACTTATTCATGCTTTTCGGCAGCAGGTTCGTTTTCAATTTTTCCCATTTCTCTTTCGCGTCTCCGCTGAGATCGCCCGGCATGGTCTCGACGGGAATGTCGTTGTCGGAACAGAATCTTCGCCACAGCAGAAAACGCGCGTCGTGCTGCCCTGTCTCGTCGGAAATCTCATTCGTTACTTTTGGTTTCTCTTCAGCCACTTTTGCTCTCCCTCGCTCTCTATGAACTCACGCGCGCCCTCAA
>JACCVS010000554.1 GCA_013698055.1 Acidobacteriota bacterium | reverse complement strand
TTAGGCAATCATTTGCTCTTCGAGTCACGTGGCATGAGCCTCTTCGTTCTACTTCTCCTTGCGCTTGCTCTCTTCGTCTTATCGCGCCTGATTGTCCGTTATCACCGTGCACGAATCGTAGAGTGAATCCCCCACAGCGCCCGCCCGGCAGAAGCGTGCGCGCTTTTTTTTACAAAGATTGTGAATCAGCTTTCGCTTCAGAGACCTCTGGATTTATCGCTTGCGCGCGCCGCGTGGCAAGCTGCGTTAGCTGTCTTTGCATTTCTCCTGATGGTCGTCGCAGTCCACGCGCAAGCCTCCGATGAATTGCTCCCGGACAATCAAGCGCCGCTCGTCATTGACGGGATGAGAGAGTCCGATGTGTTCGGCTGGGGACAATCAATCGTCGTGCGCGGCCACGTCAAACACGGAGTCATGGCCTTCGGTGGTGATGTCGTCGTCGAGGGAATCGTGGAAGGTGATGTGGCGACCATTGGCGGCTCAATCGTGCAGCGCGAGGGCGCGCAGATCGGCGGCGATGTGATCGTCATCGGCGGCTCGTATCGCCGGAGCGCGACTGCCGCCGCCGCACAGGGGCGCAGTCCCGCGAGCGCGTCCGTCATGTTCGAAGGCTTCGAGCCGGAGTTGCGCAACATCATGCGTAACCCCGCTTCTTTGCTTGTGCCGCAGTGGTCAATTGCCTATCTGGGAAGCCGGGTGCTGGCGGTGCTCTTCTGGTTCATCGCCTCGCTCATGTTGACGGCAGTGACGCCAGGTGCAATCAGCCGCGCCATGACGCGCTTGCAGTTGACGAATTTGCGCGTCGCCATCATCGGGTTCATCGGCTCAATCCTGATAACGTTTGGCGTGGTCGCGGGCTTGAGTGTTTTACCGACAGTTATTGGCGCGCTCGTCGGCCTGACGGCGCTGATCTTGCTACTGTTGGCTTATCTGTTCGGGCGCGTTGCGATTCAGGCGGCGACAGGGCAG
Source organism: Acidobacteriota bacterium (assembly GCA_013698055.1). Lineage (GTDB taxonomy): Bacteria > Acidobacteriota > Blastocatellia > Pyrinomonadales > Pyrinomonadaceae > QHXM01. The sequence goes on along the minus strand of JACCVS010000554.1, from coordinate 3,478 downwards.
TGGTTGCAGCGCAAATTCTTCCCGGAAAAATATCGCTCGGAATCAATCGCACTCCTGATGGGCACGATCCTCTGGTCAGTTCTTTTGTCCTTACCTTACGTTTGGCCGCTCGTCGGCGCGGGGCTGCTGGTGGCGAGCCTGGGGCTGGCACTGACGGCGCGCTATCGCGTCGGCTGGAAGCGGTCATAAGAGCGTTCGGGCTCAAGAAAAATCCCCACCTTTCACGAAATAGGTTAGAAAACTCAGGAGATGAAATGCTGATTTCCTGCGTCATAAGACTGTCCGTTTGAAGAGACTTAAACGGGTCTTTTGAAGGGATTTCGGGCTGAACACGGCGCCGGTTAACACTTCTGTTCAGAACAGCGTCTTGCTGGAAGGTGGATGTTGAAGGCGTCCGGGCTGAATACTTACTGCCGGACATGCGCTGCAAGCTACAGATTTTGGAACTTTTAGCCTCAGAGCATTCAATCTCCCTTACATGGTCGTTTTCTCCGGCCTTAATGAACTCTTGATTTCCCAGGCGAAGTGCCGGGATGGACATAAAATCTGAACAATATTTGCAACGGGTGCGTAATAAAACATCTGGTCGCACGTTTACTTATCAGCGGCAAGTGTAAGTAGCCACCTGTTTATCACCAAACTGCACACGTGGCGGTTTTCCTTAAACGAAGCGAGGGGATTTTTAATGAAAAAGGCTTTAACAACTTTTGTGCTCGCGTTGCTAGTCCTCAGTCTGGGCGCGGGCGCGCAGGCACAGGGCGATGATTCTGCCATCACGGCGACGCGAGTTGTCGGCAAAGTCACAGAGATTAACGCTCCCGCAGGTCAAATGACCGTCAAGACAGAAGCGGGTTCAGTCGTGGTTGCGAATCTCAATGCCAAGACGACCTATGAGCGTGTGCCGCCGGGCGAAACAGATCGCAGCAAAGCTGTCAAGATTACCTTGACGGACATTGCGGTCGGCGACGGCGTTGTTGCGCGAGGCTATATGGCGACGGATCGCAAGTCAGTGCCAGCGCAGCAAGTCATCGTCGTCAGTCAGTCGGAGATTGCGAAGAAGCAGGATAAAGAGCGCGCCGAATGGCGTCAGCGCGGTCTCTCAGGCATCGTCGCGTCGGTCAACCCGCAGACGAAAGAGATTACAGTGACGACGCGCACAGCCGATGGGTCGAAGCCCGTCATTGTCCCCATTACAGACAAGATCAAGATGCGCCGCTACACGCCTGACTCTATTAAGTTCAGTGATGCGAAAAAGAGTTCCTTTGAGGATTTGAAGGTCGGCGATCAGTTTCGCGGAAAGGGCGACAAAAGCCCAGATGGGGCGCGCTTCACTCCCGAAGAGGTAGTGACAGGTGCTTTCCGCACCGTCGGCGGCGCAATCACGGCTGTTGATGCCGCGACGGGCGAGGTCAAGATCAGCGATCTCCAAACCAAACAGCCGCTCACCGTCGTCGTTCGTAAAGACTCGACGATCAAGCGCATTACGCCCGAGTTCATGCAGAAGATGATGCAGGGCGGCGGCCCCGGCGGGCCGGGCGCAGGCGCTCCCGGCGGCGCTCCTTCACAGGGCGGGCAGCGTCCTGCCGCCGCTCCTGGCAGCGCACCTCCGCAGGGTGGTAGCACTTCTCCTGCGGGCGGCGGTCGTCCCCCGGCAGCAGGTGGCGCGGGCGCTCCGCAAGGTGCGCCGGGTGGTCCTGGTGGGCCGGGCGGCGGCGGCTTCGATATTCAACGAATCATCGACAGTCTGCCCGTCTCGACACTTGCTGAATTAAAGACCGGCGAGATGGTTCTCATTTCAAGCACAACCGGCGCAGACCCTGCGCGCGTCACGGCCATTACACTCGTCGCGGGTGTGGAGCCTATCTTCGCCATGCTACAGGCACGGCAGGGCGGCGCTGGTGGCGGCGCAAGTCGGCCACCGAATCTGGGCACCATCAATATCGGCATCGGCGGGCCGTGATCAATTGAAAGTTTTAGTTAGTATGTTTCCCCGTCTCAAGCGTGCGCTTCATGTTAGGCCAGCTTCCGACTTACATTAAGAAAGCGATCATCATGAATCTCTCTAAAAGAATAATTGTGCGGAGCTTCGCACTCGCGCTCGTCATGGCTTTTTTCGTTACTACGAGCTTCGCTCAGCAACAAACGGCAGGCACGCTTCGCGGCACGGTCACAGACGAATTCGGCGGAGCGCTCGTCGGCGCGACCGTGACGGCTGTTAATCAGACCGGTGTCGAAAAATCCGCCGTCACCAACGACGATGGCAACTTCGTCATTAGCGGACTGACGCCCGGCGCGTACACCGTGCGCGCTGTGGCAAACGGTTTCGCTGTTTTTGAAGTTCAGGATGTTGACGTCTCGGCCTCGCGCCGTGACCCGCTCGACATTAAGCTCAGCGTCACGATTGAAGAGCAGAAGGTCACGGTTTCCGGCGACCAGAGAAACATCAGCACGGATTCCGAGAGCAACGCCGATGCGATTGTCCTGCGCGGCAAAGACCTCGATGCGCTGCCGGACGACCCGGACGATCTTGCCGCCGCTCTCTCAGCTTTAGCTGGGCCTTCGGTCGGGCCGAACGGCGGGCAGATTTTCATTGACGGTTTCACGGGTGGACGCATTCCGCCGAAGGAAGCCATCCGCGAAGTTCGCGTCAGCCAGAATCCTTTGAACGCGGAGAACGACCGTCCGGGCTTTGGTCGAATTGATATCCTGACGCGACCCGGCTATGACAAGTGGCGCGGCAGTGCGAACTTCAACTTCAACGACGAGAGCATGAACGCGCGCAACCCGTTTGCGCCGACGCGCGACAGTTTTCAGTCACGTCTTTACGGGTTCACTTTGAGCGGACCTGTCTCGGCCAAGAAGTCATCATTCTTTCTGGATTTCCAGCGCCGCGAGGTTGATGATAACGATGTCGTCAACGCGCTCGTTCTGGATTCGTCACTTAACTCTGTGCGATTCAACCAGACGATTCTTCAGCCGCGCCGTAGCTTAACCTTCAGTCCGCGCTTCGATTACGCTATCAACCAGAATCACACGATTGTGGCGCGCTATACCTACTCGCGCTTCAGCCTCGCAAATTCCGGCATCGGCGGCTTTAGCCTTCCAGAGCGAGCCTTCGACACGAGCAACAGCCAGCACACTTTCCAGATTACAGAAACGGCTGTCCTCAACCCGAAGGTGATTAACGAGACGCGTTTCCAGTTCATCCGCAGCAGCAACGATCAGGATGGAGACAACGCCGTCCCGACCGTCAATGTGCTGGACGCCTTCACCTCCGGCGGCTCACAGGTCGGCCTTTCATTCAGCAGGGAGAATCGCTGGGAGTTGCAGAATTATTCGACGGCAACCCTCTTCCAGAATCACGTTTTCCGCTTTGGCGTGCGCCTTCGCGGCGTCAAGCTGACAGACGTGTCGCGCAATAACTTCGGCGGAACATTCACCTTCGCGGGTGGACTCGCGCCACAACTCGATGCGAGCA
>JACCVS010000549.1 GCA_013698055.1 Acidobacteriota bacterium | reverse complement strand
TATCGAGAGCGCAAGTCCCGCGCCCTGTTTTATAAAACGTAAAAATAAATCCATCTCTAACCTACTCCCCTGCTTAATCATCATCACCGTTAAATAGCGACGATCAAATTCATTCTGACTTCTGGATTCTGACTCCTGAATTCCGCTTTCCCGCTATGGCACTCCGATTCCGATGTCGAGCGCGCCGCTCGGCAGTCCCAGAGACGTGCCTTGCCCGCCTCCTGTGCGGGGTTGTCCCGCCGGGCCTTGTAGTAAGGCTTCAACGCCTGTGATGAGCGCGATGGCTGTCGCACGCGACGGGTCTGCGCCCGCCGTGCTTGAGACGATCACCATTTCGCCGGGTTTCAATTCAGCTATTGTCACGGCAGGCATCCTCTCCAATATCTGCTGAATGTCCGGCCCGCCGCCCATCCTTCGCCGGTTGCCCATTCCTTCACCGCCCGCTCCTTCGGGACGTTGCCGTCTTGCGCCGCCCTCGCCCTCAGCGCGCGCCGCGCGTGGTTGCGTATCAGCAGCGTCTCCCTGAGCGCCGCCGCCAGCACCGCCGCCACCGCCGTTACCATTGCGCTGGCCTCTCATCGCCAGACGCTGCGCGAATTCAGCCGGGATGCGGCGTACCATCGAGTCTTTGCTGATGCTGATAGTCACTGTCTTTCCGGTTGTCAGGTCTTTAACATTGATCTCATTCGCCTGCGCGTTCACGCTTTCGACCGCGCCGCGAATCGACCGAAAAGTGCCTGTGACCACCTCTTCAGGAGTGAATCGCGCACCGTCTTCGCTTCTGTCGCCTTTCGCGCGAAGCTGGTCGCCAACTTTGATTTCGCCGAGCGAGCCTGGCTTGGCATCGCCGAACCTGACGGAGTCCGGCGCGTAACGACGAAACTTAACTTTCTCACCGCCCGCCGCGATAGCGACGGTTTGCTGCCCCGCGAGGGAGCGCAGTTGAAGCGTGATCTCTTTCGTTTCAAGATTGAGTGCAGCAACCGTGCCGACCAGCCCGCGCCTGCGCCACTCTTCTCGATCTTGCTCCTGCTTCTGCGCGAGGTCGGCTTTAGTCGCCACAATCAGGATGCGCGCCGGGACGGATTTTTGGTCTTCCGCCACCTTGCCCAACACGACTACACGATCACCGACGCCGACCTCTGTCAGAGAAGTTTTCTCTAAATCGGCGGGCGAGATCGTCGCCGTCGCCGCGCGCGAAAGGATGTCCGACTTGGCGCGGTAATAAACCGTCTTGCTGTTCAGCACAGCCGTGACCGCGCCCACGCTACCGTCCACTTTGAGCGTCACGCTCATGGACGCTTGATCAATCGCCGTCACATCCCCAATGACCCGGTTCGGCGTGATACTCGTACCTGCCTGCGCGGGAGCTTTCCCGACAGAGCCTGCTGCGGCGGGGGTCGTCTGCGCGTAAGTGTGCGCGCCCATGAAGAGCGCGCACGTCAACATCAGTGAAATCCTGAAAAGATTTTTCATCTCGATACCTTTTAATTTAGAACAGAGCAAGCAAACTCGATTGCTCCATTTGCCAGGGAAAACACCCGGCTTGCTCGTCAGTCTCAGTCACGGCCTTAACTCCGCGTGCCTTCAATCTTCTCTCTTCCGCGAAAGGATTGATTGCGTGCGGTTGATCACCATGAGCTTGCTCGACTTCGTCCCAGAACTGTTCGAGAAAACTCTTTCTCAACGTCCGAGGATGAGTTTCGCCAGACTGCGTAATTTCCCTCGAAGTCTGATCCTGGTTATACAATTCGAGCAGCTTTTTCGTGACCTGCATCCTGTCCAGAGGCGGTAAGCTCACGAAACGGCGGCCAAGCGCCTTGATCTGATTCATTGAATTGTTCATCACTCATCCAACCTTCCGGGAGAGCTTTTGCAACCCATCTATCACATCACAGACTGGTCAGCTTTTGACACGCGCCGCAGAATATTCTTTCGCGTGTCGCTTCGGGTCAGCGTTCGCGTCTCCGACCTTCCCCGCGACGGGCGTCTCTTTCGGCAGTCTCGGCGTCGAAACGCTGTTGCTGCTCAGGGTTCAGCAAAGCGCGGATACGAGCGCGAGCGCGCATCCTTACCTCATCGAAGCGCGGGCTGGTCTCATTGCGGAGAGCGCGATATTCTTCCCGGCTCTGCTCGATGATGGCGCGTATCTCCGTCCCCTGTTGGTCAGTCAGATTGAGGTTGCTCTTCATCTTCTCGAAGACATCACCGCGCCGACCACCACGCTCATGACGGTCGTTGCCGCCAGCACGCAAGCGATACAGGCTGTCTAGAGCAACGCCAGTCGCACAGCCGAGGACGAACACGCCCACGACCACCAGCCAGATTTTGAGTCGAGTTGATCCGCGCGGCGTCATCTTGAAGCCTCCTGCTCGTCCTCGTTAAGAATGGTCGCTAGAACTTCGTCGCTGGAAAGCGAACGATTGTCCTCGAAGACGACGGTCTCGACTCCTGCACCCTGTGTGTCTAGAAGCTCCTCGACGCTGGCGACTTCCGAAGGCCGCGCACCGAAGTTTGCGGATAGCAACAGTGCGACGGCGAGAATTGCGACCATCGCCATCGCTGGAATCGCGCGCCAGACGACTTTGAGCATCGTCAGCCATCGCTCTCCTTCTTCGCGCTGCTCTCGCTCGACATTGATTCGCGAGCGAAGACGCGCGTAAAGAAAAGGCGCTGCGGCGACCGCTTCTCCTTCAGCCTCATTCGAGGCGACGGCGCGAACAATCTCTTGACCCATACGGTCTAGCTGCTCATCTGATTTGTGATCTCTCTTTTGGCCGATCATTGTTTATCTGCTCCCGGCCATCATTCGACTGAAGGCCTCATAGATGAAAACGCTCTCCCGCGTTTGACGGTTACAGGAATTTCTTCAGCACACGCCTGAGCGACGCTCGCGCCCGGTGCGCGCGAACTTTAACCTTTGGAGTTGACCACTTCATCAGCTTTGCTATCTCGGCGATAGACATCCCTTCGGCATCCAGCATGATTAGCACCAGGCGATCTTCAGGGCTGAGACGCGAGAGCAGTTTTTCCGCCAGATCACGCGAGACGGCCTCCGACTCGATGTCGCTCCCCGCTTTGTCGGCAAATAGATTTTTATTGAGCCAGACGGACTCATCTTCCGAGACCTCGCTCAACGCGCTTTCGGGTCGCCGCTTCAGACGTCGCAACTCGTCGTAGCACGTGTTGAAAGCGATACGCGCCAGCCACGCGGCGAAAGAGTTCTCCTGTGTGTTGGAAAAATCAGAGAGGGCGAAATAGGCTTTCGTGAAGCTCTCCTACACGACTTCTTCCATCTGCTCACGCTGGCGAAAAAAGCGGCTGGCGATGAGCGAGACCCGGCGGCGATGACGATTGAAGAGTTCCTCGAACGCCGCCTCATCGCCCGTGCGGGCGTCGTTCACGAGGGCGAGATCAGACGATTCATCAGACAATTCAGCAATCGGCGCAACAATTGTCGAATCCGTCTGCGGCTGTTGAAGCGCGGAATCAGAGCTGTCCGTCATCTCATCCATGAGTTGCTAACTGTTCGCCCCGCATCTTCACAAAGCGTCCGCTGAAT
>JACCVS010000511.1 GCA_013698055.1 Acidobacteriota bacterium | reverse complement strand
GCACGCCCTCGAACTCAAGCGGGACGCTTTCGTCAATCACTCCATTTTCGACAACACCGATGACGCGATAACCCAGGCTTGGACGCTCGCGCATCTCCTTAATGCAGAGCGCGGCTTCAGCCCCGCGTCCGACGACGAGCGTCGGAATCAAATTAATGTCGCGCCGCCGCGCGAATGTCTGCCCTGAGCGAACCATCAGGCGCACCAGGCCGAATGCCGCGAGCGCCAGAAAGAAATCGAGCACGAAGACGGCGCGGGCATACGAGAAGGCGCGATACTCGAACCCACCGCGATACAGGAACGCCGCCGCCACGATTAGTAAACTCCCGATAGCAGTAGCTTTGAAAACGCGCACGCCGTCTTCGACAAAGGAAAACTCGCCGCGCAGCCTGTAAAGGTCAAGGTAATAGAGCGTGAGCAGGCGGATCGGCAGGACGAACGGAAGCAGGGCTGCGTAGGGAGCAAACTGCGCGCTCCAACTGAAACTGCCATCAACTGAGCGGGCAATAACGTCGTCGCCCTCGCGCATGTAAAACGCCACGGCAAAAGAGAGCGCGGCGAGCGCGAGGTCGGCCAGCACAAGCGTCGACTTCACCACCGGAATAACCCAGCGCGGCGCACGCCCCGGCACGCTCACGGCGCGAGGATTATTCAGCCGTTCTTTTAGTCGTTCAGCTCTCATTTCGTGAATGGTAAATAGTAAATAGTAAATGGTAAATGGTGAGCAGCAGAAACCGTCCTCTTCCATTTACGATTTATCATTTACCATTCACCAAGTATTAAGTCCGCAACTTCAGCGCGCACCTGCAAAGCGCGACGGGCATGAGCGCCCTTCTTTTTATCTAAAGGCAAGGCATCCAAATCCTCGCGGGTCGCGATGCGCTTGAGTCTTCCTTCGCGCACAAGCTCTTCGTCAATTGCCGCCCAGCGTCCCGCGTAGATCGTGGCGGCTGGCACGCCGAGCGCCGCCGCCTCCCGGTTCATCGTGCCGCCCGCGCTGATAACAAGATCAGCGGCAGCAATGAGATTAGCTCCGTCGAGCGCGACATGGGGAAGAATCAGATTCGCGCCGGCACGCTCATGATACGTTGCACGCTGCGCTTCAGTGCGTGCCAGCAAAATGATTTTCACATCCACCCGCGCGGCGAGCCTTGCGAGCAACTCATTGAACAACTCATTCTCAAAGCGATGATAGAGCGCATCGCGCGCCGGAGGACGGACGACAACGAGTATGTCACCAGACTTTACGCCAAGCTCTTCAAGCGTTTCTATGAATCGCGGCTTTGGTGTGAAATCCGCGAGGTAAACGTCCTCTTTCGTTCCGTCATAGCGCCTGACTTTTTGCGCTCTTGCTCCATATCGCCGCAACGCTTCCTCCGGGAATGAGCGAGGCACGATGACGCGGGAAGCAAGTCTGAACGCCAGATGGTTCGCGGGCTGGTGCTCGTAATCCATCAGCGTCACGCAGCGGATCGAGAGCGAGCGCGCCGCAGCCACCTGGGCGTAAGAGTTATGGCTGACGGCTAAATCAAATCCGCGCCCGCGCGCCCATTTTCGTAATGCCGCCGCGCGGCCAATTAAATTCCCGGCCTTACCTGTTAGCGCCCGCCCGCCGTGCCCGCCGATCACGACAGGCTTTAACCCCGCCGCCTCGGCCATCTCGATTGTCTGCGCGAACTCTCGCGCGGTTGTCTCAACCTCAGCACCGCGCCGCTCAAATTCCGGGATGAGCGCGCGAAAGAAAGGCACGTGCGGCGAGTTTGCCAGATCAATCCAGATGAGCATAAGCAGTGGTCAGTGGCCGGTGGTCAGTGGTCAGTTAAAATCCAATTCTTACTAACCACTGACCACCGGCCATTGACCACTTTCTTCCAGCAATCGCGCCAGCGCATACAGCATCCACGCTTGCGACCAGCGCATGTAGGGCGTGCGGACGGTGTAGAAGCGACGGCGCTGGTAATAAAAGAAGCCGCGCGGATCGCGTAAGTTTTGAATAGCCCAGAGC
>JACCVS010000492.1 GCA_013698055.1 Acidobacteriota bacterium | reverse complement strand
CTCCTGCTACTAAATCTCTATGGCCTGCTGCTGATGTACTGCTCGAACCTTTCAGTGAGACTCGTTACAGCCACTTCTGTCCGAGTTAAAGCCGCTTCTGTGCGAGTTTGGGCACGCCCCAACTCAGACATTACCTCGGCGAGTACCGAAATATGCGCCTCCGTCTGTTTCTGTGCCTCTGCAAGTTCCCCGGAACGGCGCTCGAATTCATCCGCAAATTCCTCGGAACGGCGCTCGTATTCATCCATGCGCTCGCTTTGTGTGCGCGCCAATTCCACGAGCATGTTGAAAGAATTTTCCAGTCGTAATACTCTATCTTCCGTGCTCATCTTTGACCTCTCTTAGGGAAATGCTTAGCAGTTCTCTCAGTGTTCCAATCTTGTTAGCTTCGACTCACGTTGTTTGCTTCTGCTGCTCGCGCTCGTCCCGTTCACGACACGAATCGGCGTAAACCTCTTCGGCGAAGTGGCAGAGCGAGAAGTGCTCGGCATTGATTTGGACGAAGGGGGGAAACTCCCGGTGACAGATTTCTTCGGCACGTTCGCAACGCGGCGCAAACGGGCAGCCTGGCGGAAGATGCGCGACATCAGGCGGAAGCCCCGGTATCTGGTAGAGAGCTTTTCCTTCTTCGTGCGCCGGGTCTGGAACCGAGCGTAGCAAGCCTTTCGTGTACGGATTGCCGGGGCATTTGAAAAGCTCGCGCGTCGGCGATTGCTCGAAAACCTTGCCTGCATACATGACAATGATATGATTCGTCATTCCGGCCACCACACCCAGATCGTGCGTGATGAGAATGACGCTTGTCCCCGTCTTCTGCTTCAAGGTCTTAATCAGCTCAAGAATCTGCGCCTGAATCGTCACGTCGAGCGCGGTCGTCGGCTCGTCAGCAATCAGCAATTCCGGCTCGCATGACAGCGCCATCGCGATCATTACGCGCTGGCGCATTCCGCCTGAAAACTCGTGCGGATAGCTGTCAACGCGAGAGCGCGCATCCGGGATGCCAACAGTCTCAAGCATCTTGACGGCGTGCTCATAAGCCTGATCTTTCGAGTAGCCCAGATGAAGCCGGGTCATTTCCATCAATTGCTTTGAGATTCGCATGAACGGATTGAGCGAGGTCATCGGGTCTTGAAAGATCATCGCGATCCGTTTGCCGCGAATTTTTCGCAACTCTTCGATGGAGAGCGTGCGGATGTCTTCGCCGTTGAAAACTATCTCGCCCGAAACGATCTTGCCCGGCGGCTCAGGGATAAGCCGGATGATGGAAAGATTCGTCACGGATTTCCCCGAACCCGACTCGCCGACGATTCCTAATGTTTCGCCGCGCTTCAAGTCAAAGCTGATTCCGTCCACGGCCTTGACCGTCCCGTCCTCAGTCTCGAAATACGTTTTCAGGTCTTTGACCGAAAGTATGTTTCCGTTGACATCCATAATTACAGTGACAAGTGACGAGTGACAAGTGACGAGTAAGAAGTTTTTAACTTGTCCCTCGTCACTTGTCACTCGTCACTGTTTTTACGTCTTCCTCATCTGCGGGTCGAGTGCGTCGCGCAGGCCATCGCCTAAGAAGTTCATGGAGAAGAGCGTCAGTGCCATCGTCACGCCGGGGAAAATTAACTGCCAGGGGAAGATTGCGATGTTCTGGATGCCCTCGGACGCGAGGCTTCCCCATGAAGCGAGCGGGGCTTGCACTCCTAATCCTAGAAAAGAGAGAAATGCTTCCTGAAGCATCACCTGCGGGATGGTGAGCGTCGCATAGACGATCACAGGTCCGAGCGTGTTCGGGACGAGGTGACGGAAAATAATTTTTGTGGTGGAAACTCCCGTCGCCCGCGCGGCCAGCACGAACTCCTGATTCTTGAGTGATATCACCTGCCCGCGCACGATTCTGGCCATCGTCAACCATGAAACAGCACCGAGCGCGATGAAGAGCAGGACAAGTTGGCCGAGCGCAGACTTGCCGCCGAAGAAGGCCAGCAACACGATCACGATCATCATGTAGGGAAGCGCGTAAAGCACATCAACGATTCGCATCATCACGTTGTCAATGCGCCCGCCCAAGTAACCTGAAGTCGCGCCGAAAGTCACTCCGATGATCAGGGAAACAAGCGTCGAAATGATGCCGACCATGAGCGAGATGCGCCCGCCGATCAACACGCGCGCCAGCAGGTCACGCCCCGACGGATCCGTTCCCATCGGGTGTAGTGCGGAAAAGTTACCGGAGAGATCACGAAACGGCGGCATGGCGCGGGTTAACTCCATGTCCTGCGGAATGGTGTCGTAAGTAAAGCCCGTCGTTTTACTGATGATGAATGGCCCGATGAGCGACGCGAGCAGAACGATGGCGACGACGATCATTCCGAAGACGGCCAGCTTGTTCCTCAACAGCCTGCGCCAGGCGTCTTTCCAGAGTGAAGTCCCGGCCAGAGGCTCTCCTCGCGCGCCCATTTCGGCTGTTCGCACGTCCGCCTCGCCGACTATCAACTCCGGCGAGGTGTTAATGATGTCGCCTTCACGCGAGCGGATTGGTGGCCTGGGCGGCGTCCCCAGAGGAGTCAGCGCAGGCTCCGCTCCCTTCTCCCACTCGGATTGATTGTCTCGTTGTTCGTCCTTCATCTTACTTCAATAACGAATGCGCGGATCAATCACGGCATAGGCGATGTCAACCAAAAGATTGAAGACCAGAATCAGAATGGCCAGAAACGCCACGATGCCGATAATCAACGGCTCATCACGCGCGAAGTTGGCATTCAAAAAGTAGTTGC
>JACCVS010000479.1 GCA_013698055.1 Acidobacteriota bacterium | reverse complement strand
GCTGATGCATTGCGAATTGAAACAGACCTGGAGTTGGCATCGGGTTTCCCTGTTGGCGGGATTGCTCCTGGCGATTTCAGTCTTTAGCCGCGCAGAGCAGTTGCCCGTGAGAAACTATACGGCTGCCGATGGGCTGCCGCGCGATGCTGTGACGCGCATAGAACAGGATTCGCGCGGCTTTATGTGGATTATTGCGGGCGATGGTATCTCGCGCTTTGATGGGTACAAGTTTACCAACTATACGACGGACGATGGATTACCTGATCGCCGCGTGAATGATTTACTCGAAACCAGAAGTGGCGTCTATTGGATTGCGACTGAGGCCGGATTGTGCCGTTTTAATCCGATGGGTGCGCCGAGACTGAGCCGTAAGGATAAGGATGCGGCCACTATTCACAACGACGAAAGCGGCTCGACAAATGAGCCGATGTTCGTCGTTTACAATCCGGTAGAGAAGCCGCTAGCGTTCAATGCCCTACTGGAAGATGAGACGGGAGCAATCTGGTGCGCCACGAGCGAAGGCTTGTACAGGTTGGACATCTCAGCAAATGGTGACGCGCAGTTTAATCTCATTGATTTAAGAACGCCGACGGGAAGCGAGGGGGAGAAGACGGCGACAGCCATCATGAAAGACCGCAAAGGTTTTTTGTGGATTGGGACAGGGCGCGGGGTGTTATACAGGCTCGCTTCCGATGGCCGGGTCGAGCGTTACGCGAGAGAGCACGGGCTGCCTCAACTACAGCCCACCGACAACAGAGGGGCAATCCAGGGGCTGCTTGAAGACCGGGACGGCGTTGTCTGGGTCGGGATGCGTGGAATGGGATTAAGTAAACTCGTCGCCGAACCTGACACGTCGCGCCCTATTGTGGCGCAAGTGTACGGGCCAAAGGATGGACTGCCCAGCGAGTGGATTAACTCTTTGTATCAAACTCGTGATGGCAAGCTGTGGGTGGGAACGAGCAAGGGACTTTCTTTGTACACCCCTTCAGCCGAGCAGAGCGCGCCGAGCTTCCGCGTCTATCAAGAACAGAACGGATTATGCGACGATGACGTGTGGGATATAACGGAAGACCGTGACGACAATCTATGGGTGGCTTCGCGGTGCGGCGCAATCCGAGTTGCGCGCAACGGCTTCACAGGCTACGGCGTGGCCGACGGTCTCGCCAATCACTTTATTAACTCGATCTTTGAAAATCGGGATGGCGAGTTATTCGTCACCAACATCAAAGGGAAAGCAGGTTTTTCAAGCTATACGGGGCGCGGCATCAATAAATTTGACGGGGCGCGTTTCACGACAGGCTTGCCTAATTTGCCGTCGAACCTCACCTATCATGGCTGGGGCTGGGCGCAGATGATTTTACAAGATCATCTCGGCGAGTGGTGGGTGCCAGGCTTTGGTCTGTATCGCTTCCCAAAAGTTGAGCGCATCGAAGAACTCGCGCAGGCACGTCCGCAACTCATGAAGATAACGGGCGATGACTCCATCCGCACGGAAGTCTTTCGCCTCTATGAAGATTCACGCGGTGATGTGTGGATAGCGACGACCGGGTTACATGTCAGCCTGTTGCGTTGGGAGCGCGCGACGGGCATCGTTCATGATCACACGGCGGAAACAGGTGTCCCATCCGGCACAGACTTCACATTCTTTTCGGAAGATCGGGCGGGCAATCTCTGGATCGGCGCGGCGGAAGGCGGCGGATTATTGCGTTACCGCGATGGCAAATTCAAGCGGTTCACTACTACAGAGGGCATGCCGCCGGGTTGGATTATCTATCTTTACGTGGATCGCGCCGGAAGGCTGTGGATTGCAAGCCAACTCGGAGGCTTGAATCGCATTGACGATCCGACGGCTGATGTGTTGCGCGTTGTCAAATACACGACGCTTGACGGACTTTCGAGCAACAACATTCGGAGCGTCACGGAAGACGAGTGGGGACGCATCTACGCCGGTACGGGGAGCGGCGTTGACCGTCTCGATCTTGAGACCGGAAACGTCAAGCATTACACCTCTGCCGACGGCTTGCCGCGCGGCGTCATTGAAGTCGCTTACCGTGACCGTCACGGCGCACTGTGGTTCGGCTCATTGTCAGGTTTGGCGCGTTTCATTCCCGAACAAAAGGAATCGCGCTCGCAGCCATCCGTTTACATTACGGGCTTGCGCGTCGAAGGCATCGCGCGGCGCATTTCGGAATTGGGCGAAACGAACTTGCCGCAACTTGATTTGGCTTCTGAGCAGAATGAAGTCAGTGTCAACTTCGTCGGGCTTGGCGCAAGCGTTGGAGAAGAACTGCGCTATCAATATCTCCTGGAAGGCGCGACCAACGATTGGAGCGCGCCGACAACAGAGCGCACGATCAGCTTTGCCAACCTCTCGCCCGGAACTTACCGCTTCGCTGTGCGTGCCGTCAATGCCGACGGACATGCGAGCCAAACACCTGCGACCTTCTCTTTTAACATTCGCCTACCTCTCTGGCAGCAGTGGTGGTTTCTCGGCCTGGTCGCGCTTGCGCTCACTTTGATGGCTTATTCGCTTTATCGCTATCGCGTCTCGCGACTGCTGGCAGTGGCGAACATGCGAACGCGCATCGCCACAGACCTGCACGACGATATCGGCGCGAATCTCACCAAGATCGCTATTCTCAGTGAAGTCGTCCGGCAGCAGATCGGCGATGATGAGGCGCAGGCAGGCAGCCCCCTTGCATCAATTGCGAATATTTCGCGCGACTCGGTGGCCGCCATGAGCGACATCGTCTGGGCAATCAATCCTGAGCGTGACAATTTGCTTGATCTGGTGCGCCGGATGCGACAGCACGCGGAAGAGATTTTCACGTCGCGCGACATTGAATTAGATTTCAATGCGCCGGATGCGGAACAAAATCTGAAACTGGGTGTGGACGTGCGGCGCGACCTCTTCCTCGTTTTCAAAGAGTCCATCAACAATGCCGCGCGTCATTCCCGTTGCACGCGAGCGGAGATAGACCTCCGCATCGAAGGGGCATCGCTCGCGCTTGAGATCAGAGATAACGGGATTGGCTTCGATACTTCAACTGAGAGTGAAGGGCAGGGCTTGATGAGTATGCGCCGCCGCGCTCAGGCCCTCAGAGGAACTCTTGAAATCACTTCGCGCGCCGGTTCCGGGACAATGGTCAAGCTCAAAATCCCTTACGTGCACTAGATTTGAATTTCACCTACCTTAATATGTAGGTGACAAAAGATTCTTTTCGGAGTAGCTTGGCCTGCGCTCGCTCGCATCCGATTCATATTCATCATGAATGCCATCGCAAACAAACAAGAGACATTTGCCGCAAGACTGCCCGACTCGCCCGTCCGCGTCGTCATCATCGAAGATTTGCGCGAAGTGCGCGAAGGATTGATGATGTTGATTAACGGCACGCGCGGTTTCCAATGCGTCAGCAGCCATCGCACCATGGAAGATGCGCTTGAAAAGATTGACGACAGCGCGCCTGACGTGATCCTGACGGACATCGGATTGCCGGGCATGGACGGTATCGAAGGCACGCGCATTCTGCGAGAGCGTTTTCCCCGGGTGCCCATCGTCGCACTGACGGTTTACGACAACGACGAGCAAATCTTCGCAATCCTTTGCGCGGGCGCTTCCGGCTACTTGCTGAAAAACACGCCGCCCCTGCGACTCCTCGAATCTCTCAGAGAGGTGCTGGACGGCGGCGCGCCGATGTCACCCGGAGTGGCGCTTCGCGTCGTCAAACTCTTCCGCCATTTTCACCCGCCGGAGCGCGCTTCCTACCACCTGACGCCGCAGGAAACCGAGCTACTGAGACTTCTTGTCGAAGGCCATCACTACAAGACTGCGGCGCACCAAATGGGCATCACAACGAACACTATCTCCTTTCACCTCAAAAACATCTATCAGAAGCTGCAAGTTCACTCCAAGACCGAAGCAGTCGCCAAAGCCCTGCGCGAGCACATCATTTAAGATAAAGAACGAAAGTAAAGGATCGAGCGAAGCTTCACCCTTCCCGCTCCTTCCTCCCCACGCCTGCCTTCTTCGCACCCTACGTACATAGGTAGTTACGCTGGCCTGTTGAGCAGTGCTACAAAGGAGACCCATGCCGAAGGTCTCCTGTTATTTGCTCGTTGCCTGCTTGAAAGGGAATTCAGATGCTTAAGCGTTTATTCACCACCCCGCGCGCGTTTCAAACCCGGCTCTTGATGGTTGTAGCTCTGTTGGGATGCCTGGCGTGGCTCGCGCTCACATTTTTTCGTCAGCCTGTGCGTGATGCCGTTAATTCTGTGCCGGCGGCGGGCGCGGCTAAAGAGAGCGTCGGGCAGAAGGATGAGCCGCGAGCGTTGGCGGGAGAACAGGCGCGCGCCTATCTGGAACAAACGGGCGACGGGCAATCGTTGATGCAGGCCGCAACAGTGGCGCGCTTCGGGTTGAAGCGAGAAGAACAATCACCATTTGATAAAGAGAGCGGAGCGGGTTATCTGGGAACGAGCCACGCCCAGAACCTGAACGCCTGGTTCGCAGAAGACGGCGTAACCATTAGGCCAACCATTTCAGAGAAAAAGCGCCAGCAGGCGTGGCAACTCGGCTTCAGTCTTAAGGCTTACGGCTACGGCGAGCATCTGCAACCCGCGACACCAATTGTCTCGCACAATGTTAAAGATAACCGTATCGAGTACGTGCGTGCTGATTCGAGCAGCCAGATAACAAATACAAATTTAGAGGTCCCAGTTTTAAAGTTTCAGATTTTGGATGCTGGATTGAACGACGCGCGGTCTCTCCTTAGTCTGCAACCCCCGACCCGTAATCCGCAATTGATTGAGTGGTATGAGAATCGCGCGGAAGGCATTGAGCAGGGATTTACGCTTAATGCGCGGCCTGAGCGAAGCGGCGAAGTGGCAGCTAATGAGCCG
>JACCVS010000473.1 GCA_013698055.1 Acidobacteriota bacterium | reverse complement strand
GGGAGGAGCGAAGGGATGAGGGATGAAGTAAAAGCATTTGTCTTTATTTCATCCCTCATCCCTCATCCCTCATCCCTCTGAAGACCTCCCTGCTCTATCACCTTTCCGTCTTTCATAAAAATGATGCGGTCGGCGAAGCGCGCTGCGAGTTCCCCGTCGTGCGTCACCATCAGGATGGTGAGGTGATCGCTTTCGACCATCTCGCGCAGCAGGGTCAGCAGTTCTGCTGAACGTGTCGAATCGAGATTCCCTGTCGGCTCATCTGCCAGCAGGACACGCGGGCGGTTGGCGAGGGCACGGGCGATGGCGACGCGCTGCTGCTCGCCGCCAGACAACTCCGACGGCCTGTGTGTGGCGCGATCCGACAGACCGACGCGACCAAGCAACTCCTCTGCTCGCTTGTTTCTCTCGGACAAATTGATGCCGCCGAAGGCGAGCGCGAGGTTGATGTTTTCGGCAGCGCTCATCGTCGAGATCAAATTGAAGTTTTGAAAGATCATTCCGACCGAATGGCGACGATAGCGCGCCATCTGTTTCTTGGTGAACGGAGCGAGCGAATTGTTCTCAAATAGCACCTCGCCATCCGTCGGTCGGTCGAGGCCGCCCAGCATATTCAATAGAGTGGACTTTCCCGAACCAGACGTTCCCTGAATCCCTACAAACTCCCCTTTGCGGACATCAAGCGACACGCCATTCAGCGCGAAGACCTTGGTGCTTCCCATCTCATATATTTTCGAGACCTCGCGGGCTTCTAAAAGTGATGTCATCGCAAATGCCTGCTCCTACTAAGCGCGCAACCCCTGAAAAGATATTCCGCCAATCCGGTCAAGGCCAGAACTTTAACCGTGTCTTCGGCGCTCGTCCAGCCTCCTTTAACGAGGCTGACATTTTTCCCTGTACACACAGAGGATGATGTCCATATAATGACCGCCCATACACATAGGCAGTTTAAGTTAGCTTGTCATATTATTCGTCAGCAGCTTTAAGGGCTTCATCAGTCAGCTCATTTTTGACAGAAAGGATTTTTCCAAGATGTCACAGCAATACCCGCCGGGAGGCGGGCCTCCGCCGGGGCAACAGCCTCCATATGGCCAGCCACCGCAGCAATACGGCCAACAACCGCAACAACCACAACAGCCGCAGCAACCGCCCTATGGGCAGCCGCCGCAACCCTACGGCCAACCGCCGCCATACGGCCAACCGCCTCAGCAATACGGGCAGCAACCGTATCAGGGTTATGCACCCGCGCCCATTCCTGCCCAAGTAGTCGAAGCAGATGCTTATGAGCGCACCTTGAGCCTTTTGGGCTACCTGTGGGCGGCGCTTTTCATCGCCTTCGGTGTCGGAAATGTGCTCTATTTTACCCCGTCGATTAACGACATAATAACAAGGCAAGGCGTTGGCGGTGTTTCATTCGGCCTGAGTCTGGCTCCGTTGATTGTGCTGGTACTTCCCTTCATCCTGATGTCAGCCATGAAGAGCAGCCAGTTCGTCCGCTTTCACGGCAAGCAGGCTCTACTCATAGGCGCTTTCTACCTTGCTGCCATGTTTATCGTCGGGCTTCTCTACCTCATCAACGATGCAACCGTTCGAGGGATCATCGTCGGCGGCATTTTGGAACCGGGCGTGAAGGTAGTTTTCGTCGGATTAGCACTGCTGGCAGGAGTCAGGGCCTTCTACTATCGCGAGCTTTATCGCGCGCCGTTGGTCGGGGGCATGGTTAAGTAACCGGGCAAGCAAGCAATTTGCCGATAAGCTAAGAGACGTTTGAGTGAACGGCGCGCTCGCCCTCTGCCACAGGACGGGGGCGACGCGCCATAGCTCAAACTGTTGCTCATCAAATCCCTTCAACATCTTTTCAAACCGGCTGTCAGAATTCAGGAGTCAGAATACATGATGGATGAGGTTGAGAACCGCTCTCACAGATTTTCTTTTCTTCTGGCTTCTGGATTCTGACTCCTGAATTCTGCTTTTCGATCAGACTTCTTTGTATTCCGAATCCACATCCTCGTCCGAAGAGGCGACACGGTAGTTCATGGATTGCTTTTGCTTGGTTATCAGCAGATCGTTTTTCGTCTTCAAAAGGTCGGCGCGCGAATAGACCGAAAGCTCGAAATTGTAGCCGTGCGTGATGGCATCCTTCGGGCAGGCTTCGACGCAGTAGCCGCAGAAGATGCAACGCCCGTAATCTATGTTGTAAACCTCCGCGAAGCGTTCATCCACTCCGGTGCGCTCAGTCGGCGGGCGCGGGTCGTCTTTCGCCACGATGTAAATGCAATCCGAAGGACACGCCGCCGCGCACAGGAAACAAGCCACGCACTTTTCTCTTCCAAGCTCATCCACGTGCAACAGGTGCTGACCGCGATAGCGCGGCTGAACCGTCACGGGTTCGTCCGGATACTGGACAGTCCATTTCTGCTTTGGGATATAGGATAAGGTGACGCCCATGCCCTTGATGATTGCTTTGGTTGATTCGATAACGTCGCTGATGATTGACATAAGATTTTCCCGATTAATTAAGCCACAGATGTCGTACCGGCTGAAGAGTTTCTTGCTTGATGCCCGGCTATTTTACCTGAGTCGCCTGTGAACTGATAGCCTGCCAGTGGCCGTCGCGCCAGAGAAAAGTGTCCGTGAAACGAAACGTAATTGTCTGACCGTTTCTTCCCTTAGCGGTGTTCAGGCCGGTCAGGACAGCCGTATTACCCGCCAGGCTGATTTTAAGATCGCTTAATTTCAAAGAAACGATATCGGGGTTGGGTTCGAGATTCGCCAACATCTGTTCTTTGTTTTCGACCGACCCGTTAGCGCCGACTCCTCTAAACTCATCGGCCACAATTCGTCTGACGGTGGCTCTATTACCTTTGATGTTAGCATCGTTCCATTCATGCTCCACCGCCGTCAACTGGCTTAAGACCAGATCGGGATCAGTCGGCGGGATGTCGGTATCTATGGGAGCTTGAGCCGTGCTCTGGTTCGCGTTATTACTTTGCGGCGATTGATTAGAATTAGTGTTAGCGACTTGTTGGTTATTGTTGCTGACAACTTTCCGCTTAACTGGCTCCATTGCTTCATCGGAAGACTTGCGTGAAGCAATGATAGCCCAAACGGCGATGGCTGCGCCCAACAGTAAAACGACTATCCCGCCGATCACCCAAGGCGTGGAGTTTCTCTGGCGCGCGGATGAAACTGCTTGTGGAGACGGTGTCCAGCCTGAAGGATTCCAGTTGCCATGCGGTGTTTGAGCATGAGGAACTGTGGTCGGCGGTTCACTGGTAAGGCGCTGCGGGGGATAACGTAGCGTTACTTGAATATCATCAGGCAGGGTCGCGCGATTCTCGTCACGCAGCGTTCCCTGAAATTCGTTCGGCAGCGTCGCCTGCGGATTAAAAGACGTATCTACGAGCGCCGCGCCATCAGTCAGACAAAAGCTCAGCGAATCGTCCGTGTACGTGCTCTGGCATGTAGGGCAGCGTTTCATCTCTCTTACCCCGCTTTGCGTTTACCTCAATACTGATAGAAGTCAGAGCGCGCAGGCAACTGCTTTTTGCTCAAAGCGTGAATTAGCAAATCGGCTTGTTTTATTGCGCGACGAAATTATATGTGATAACGCCCGTTACTTTGACCGGCTGACCAGACATCAGCGTCGGCGAGAATCGCGCTCCGTAAGCTGCCTGCACCGCCGCCTGCTGCAACAAGGGATGTCCGCCGACAGCGCGAGCCGAAACCACTCCTCCGCTTTCGTCGACCGTAACCTGCACAGTGACTGTGCCTGAAGCGCGGGCAGCCCTGGCGATTGGCGGATAAGCAGGCTTGGGCAGGCTGATGGCCTTACCATTCAGCACACCGCCGGAAATAGGCGCGCGTCTCGGCGTCGGAGTCTGTTTGGGTACTGGCGGCGGTTCATCAGCGACAGCCGTCGTGTTTGTGCTTCTCGGAGTCTGAGTTGGTTTCGGCGTGGGCGTGGGTTGAGCCGTGTTCTGCGTGACCTGAGAATCACTCGGCCCGCTGCTGTTGCGCATCATAATCATTCCAACAATGACGCCTGCAAGACCGAGAATCACCGCGCCGAGAATCCAGGGCAGCGCGCTTGAATTGCGCTTCGGTGAGACAGTTCTTTCGGACATATAGGGCTGCCGTGCGAGTTGCGGCGAAGGTTGAGTGACTTCGCCCGCAGGCAAGACCTCTGTTGGCGCTTGATTCGTCACGCGCGGGGCGGGAATTATCAACGTCGCACTAGGATCATATGAAGACTCTGAGGCACTCACGAGCGTCGCGCCATCCTCAAGGCAGAAACTCATCTGCTCATCTTCATAGACACGCTGGCATGTGGGACAACGTTTCATGTAGCCATCCGTTTTTGCCTAAACGATTTCAAGTCGGCTGAAGAAATACGAAATCTCAATTGCCGCGTTCTCTTCAGAGTCTGAGCCGTGAACGGCGTTTTCGCCGAGCGAGCCACCGAACTCTTTTCTGATCGTTCCCTCATCGGCCTTGGCCGGGTCGGTCGCACCCATCAGATCGCGCCATGCCTTGACCGCTCCATCTTTTTCCAGCGTCAGCACCACGCACGGCCCGCTCGACATGAAGGTCGTCAATTCGGGAAAGAAAGGACGCTCGCGGTGAACCGCATAAAAGCCTTCCGCTTCTTGGAGCGTCATGTGAATCAACTTCATCCCACGAACCTTGAAGCCACCATCCGTGACGCGTTGAATAATTGCCCCTGTCTTCCCGCCGCACACCGCGTCGGGCTTGATGATTCCGAACGTAAGATTACCCGTTTGTTCTGACATTAATCTTCCTCTCCATTGCCATGATTATAGGTCTAGATTTCTTCTTCGTTTTTCTCTTCGGTTGTTCCTCAATTATCTTTTCCTGCCTACACAGCCCCGCAACTTCCAAAACGAAATCTAAGGACATTTTGCCGTGAGTTGAATTGATGACCCTGAAGTCTTCTATCTGCCTGGGGCAAAATCCGGGTGCGCTGACCTCGATTTTGTAGATAGCCAGTGGGAGGTCGAATCTATAAAACCCCTCATCGCTTGTCGCCGATTCGTACTTTCTTCCAGCAGAGTTGTAAGCAATTAGTTTTGTTCCGCTGACAATGACGGAGCCGTTAATGTCGTAAACCGCGCCCGTCAAAATCATTGTCGGCTCACCAGCCCGAGATGAATCTCGGCTTTGTGCAAAACCAATAACACTCAGAAACAATGCGGCCAGGGAAATGAGCAGAAACAGCTTCATAAATTATTATTTGGCTAACCTCACCCGGCTTGGCGCTGAATGAATGTTCGAGCTTAACCACAACCTGTTTCTGTTTATAGTATCTCAGGCGCTGGCAGTTGCTCCAAGCATGTCTTTCATCGCCGCGCCGATGTCAGCGGGAGATTTGACGACGCGGATGCCTGCCTCTTCGAGAGCCTTCATCTTTTCTGCCGCCGTGCCCTTGCCCCCCGCGATGATCGCTCCGGCATGTCCCATACGTCTTCCCGGCGGCGCGGTCTGCCCGGCGATGAAGGCGACAATGGGCTTCGTTACATTATCTTTAGCAAACGCCGCTGCATCTTCTTCAGCCGTGCCGCCGATTTCGCCGATCATGACGATGCCGTCCGTCTCGTCGTCGGCCTGAAAGAGAGCGAGCGCATCAGTGTGGGTTGTGCCGATGATGGGGTCGCCGCCGATGCCGATGGCCGTTGACTGACCAAGGCCGAGCGCAGTCAACTGCCCCACTGCTTCATACGTCAGCGTTCCTGAGCGCGAAACGACGCCGATGCGCCCCTCTTTGTGAATGTGGCCGGGCATGATGCCGATCTTGCACTTGCCGGGAGAGATGATGCCCGGACAGTTCGGGCCGATCAGGCGCGTCAGCCTGTTGGCCAGATATTCATTAACCTTGACCATATCGAGCGCCGGAATGCCTTCGGTGATGCAGACGACAAGCGGCAAGTCGGCATCCGCCGCTTCCATGATCGCGTCAGCCGCAAACGGCGGTGGAACGTAAATCACGCTCACATTTGCGCCCTGGTCTCGAACCGCGTCGGCGACCGTGTTGAAAACAGGAATACCCTCGTGCGTTGTTCCACCCTTGCCCGGTGTGACGCCGCCGACGACATTCGTGCCGTATTCGATCATCTGCTTCGTGTGAAATGTGCCCTCTTTGCCTGTGATGCCCTGCACGACGAGACGCGTATTTTTATCAACCAGAACGCTCAACGTTAGTTACTCCTCAAGGATTCAATTTTTCTTGCCTGGAATGACCGCGCAGTATATCACAGCGTAAACGCGCGGCTCTAATATCACTTGAATCACTTCGCTTGCTTTAGCTAAACTTCCTTTGACAATCAATCAAGCTCAACTTTGTCGCCGTACTGCGGAACTTCCACGCGCCAGCCAAAACGCTCCGCGATATGGTCGCGCATAGCGTTTGCCGCTTCCGGTTCACCATGCGTGTTGAAGACACGGCGCGGCGCGGCAGGCAAACCTTCGAGCCAGCGCAGGACTTCTTTCCAGTCGGCGTGCGCCGAAAACCCTCCGATACGCTCGATATGACAATTCACAGGCGTGAACTGTCCCATGATTTTCACTTCACGCTGGCCGTCAAGAATTCGCCTGCCGGTCGTGCCTGCTGCCTGATAGCCGACGAAGACGATGGTCGCATTTCTGTCTGGCAGGATTCGGCGCGCATGATGAAGGACGCGCCCGCCCGTCATCATTCCCGATGCGCTGATGATGATGCGCGTCCCCTCTTCCTCGTTCAGGCGTTTCGACTCCTCACGCGATGAAGCCGTGACCATCGAATGAGTTCTAAGAGGGTGTTGTCTTCGCGCCAGCACGCTCGCGTAATCCTCGTCCTGTTCCTCCGTGCGATGGCTGTAAGCCTGTGTCGCCGCCGCCGCCATCGGCGAGTCAACGCGGACGGGCAGGATGGGAATGCGCTTTTCGTCTTCCAATTCACGAATCAGGTAGATCAACTCCTGCGTGCGCCCGATGGCGAAAGCCGGAATCAGCACGACGCCTTTGCGCTTGATGGCATCCTTGATGATTCGCTCAAGCGCGTCTTTCGGCTTTTCGGGATTGTGCAGGCGGTCGCCGTAAGTTGATTCGACCAGTAGATAATCGCACGCTGGCGGCGGCACGGGATCATGAATGATCGGCTGGTCGTAATGTCCCAAATCTCCGGAGAAGAGGATGCGTCTTCCCTTCCCATCATCTCCTGCGCCATCAATTTCGACGAGGACGAGGCTTGAGCCTAAGATGTGTCCGGCGATGCGGAATCCGGCGCGAATGCCGGGTGCGACCTCGACCTTCTCGCCCGTGTTCCCCATCGGTTGAATCATCTGGATGGCGGCGCGCGCG
Source organism: Acidobacteriota bacterium (assembly GCA_013698055.1). GTDB lineage: Bacteria > Acidobacteriota > Blastocatellia > Pyrinomonadales > Pyrinomonadaceae > QHXM01. Next base: position 589 of record JACCVS010000473.1, on the reverse strand, counting down.
TCCTCTTCCGTGTAAAGCGGCAAAGCAGGCTGGTGCTTCGTCAGTTTGTGACGATTGCGATAATCTGCATCTTCTTCCTGAAGACGCGCCGCGTCAGGCAGTAAGATTTTGAGCAGGTCAGCCGTGCCGCGCGAACAATAGACGGGATTATTGAATCCTTGCGCGACGAGACGGGGCAAATAGCCCGTGTGGTCAATGTGAGCGTGCGTAATGAGCACGGCATCGAGCGATTTGGGATCAAACGGTGGGTCTTGCCAGTTGCGCTCGCGCAGTTCCTTCAAGCCCTGAAACAAACCGCAATCAACAAGGACACGTCCCCGGTCAGCTTTAACCAGATACTTTGACCCGGTCACAGTCCCCACACCACCCCAGAATTCAAGCGTCGCCATACACCCTCCGATGAATCGTTCTCAGGATTGCGAGAAGATAATAGAAGCAAAAAGGTAAAAGGGGAATCGGATGGCGGATGATAGACCATAGACGATGGACAAGAATAATGCCCTTGCTTTTATCGTCCATCGTCCATCATCCGCTTTTCAGCAAATCTCTTCCGAAACGCGCGTCATGCATTATGATTACGCCGGGTGGC
>JACCVS010000458.1 GCA_013698055.1 Acidobacteriota bacterium | reverse complement strand
CGGCTACGGCGGTGGCGGTGGCGGTGGCGACCGTGGTGGTGGCGGTGGACGCAACGACCGCGAGCCACGTTGGTAACTTAAAAACAGTAACAAGTGACGAGTGACGAGTGACGAGTTAAAGCATGTTCTTACCTATCACTCGTCACTTGTCACTTGTCACTTATTACTGCCTTCTTGCGGCGGGTGTGATTTTCAACTTGAGAGTTTCGCTGCCCCGGACGACTTCCACTTCGTATTCCTGCCCGGCCTTCATCTCGCCAAGCGCATAAGTGTAATCGTAAACGTTGCGGACTTCGCGCCCGGCCATCCTGACGATCCTATCATTGGCTTTCATCCCGGCCTTCGCCGCCGGAGAATCTTCACGAACGCCGTCGAGTTTCAATCCGTCGCTCGACCCCCCATAGTTAGGGATCGTACCGAGATAAACGCGAAAGCCCATTGAGCGTCCCTGCGATTCACTCTTTGCCGTAGTGTAGGTCGGGCGGCGTGGTGCGGCTGCGTCTATCGAGCGCAGAAGGCCAGCGATGAAGAAGAGAATGCGTCTCTCATCATCATAATTGACCTTCTCCGCTGTGTCCGTGGGTTTGTGATAATCGTCATGCGTGCCCGTGAAGAAGAAGAGCACAGGAATCTGCTTGGCGTAGAAAGAGGAATGATCGCTTGGGCCGTAGCCGTCTTCATTTAAGCTCAAAGTAAATTGATCTATTGAGCGCGCGGCCTTAAATCCTTCGGGAGTTCTTGACGTTTCTGCTTTAATATTTTCCGCTTGAATCCAATCACGCCACTGCCGAGCAGTGCCGACGCCGCCGATCATTAACTTGTTCTCCTTCATCCGCCCGATCATATCCATGTTAATCATCGCGACGGTTTGACCAAGCGGCACGATTGGATGATTGACGTAATAATTCGAGCCGAGCAAGCCTTCCTCTTCGCCGCTGAAAGCAATGAAGACGAGCGTGCGTTTCGTCTTCGCTCGCTCTGCGGAGAAGATGCGCGCCAGCTCAAGCATTCCGGCCACGCCCGATGCGTTATCGTCCGCGCCGTGATGGATGTCGCCCTCGCGCGTGGCGAGGCTTCCGCTCCCGCCGCGCCCCAGATGATCGTAGTGCGCGCCGATGACGATAGCTTCTTTTTTCAGGACGGGATCGGAGCCTTCGAGAATGCCGACGACGTTGTAGGCCGGAGTATTGCGACGCGCGATGTCCGTTTTGATGGAGAGCGTGACATTTTGAAGCGACGCGGCAATATTCTTCCGGTTCTCGCCGGAGGCTTTCCCGGCAGTTGTATCCGCCGTCGTCGTGCTGGCAGCCGAGCGCGCCGTGCTTGCAGCTTTCTCCAGCTCAGAGAGCGGCGCAAGCCCTTCCGATTCGAGAAGACGCTGCGCCACCTGACGTGAAATAACCACAACGGGCAAGCCCGCCTCGCCCGCGCTGTTGTCAAAGCTCAAGCGTGAGAGCGGGTCGTCTTTGAAATTCTCTTCGCGCGTGATGACGACGAGTGCTGCTGCGCCCTGCTCGCGCGCCGCAATCGCTTTCCAGCGCACGTCCGCGTAGCGTGCGAATTGCCCATGCGGGTTATCGCCATCAGGCGTCCCGGCAAGCGCGACGGCGATGTTATTCTTAACCTGCGCGCCCGCGTAATCGTTGTACTTCAACTCGTCGGCTTTGATGCCGTAGCTGATAAATGCCACAGGTGTGGCTGCTAAATTCTTGTTTGAGGAAAAGCCGAGCGGCATCCAGTCTTCGCCCACACGAAGGTCAAGCGATGCCGCGCGTGCGCTTGAGTGGGTGGGCGGCGTTTCACCGGGCGCAGTGGCGGCAGCCTCCGAGCGGGACGTAAAGAGCATGGAGTTATTCTTGCCTAACTCGACGCCCGCCACGAACGGAAACTCCTGCATGTAGCGGCGCGGGCTATCGGCCTCAACGATGGACATGCCGGGCAGGTCGCGCCCGACGCTGCGCCTCAAACCATAACGCGCAAACTCTCTGGCGACATACTCGGCTGCCATGTTTGCCCCGGCGCTGCCGGTTCTGCGTCCATCCAGCTTGTCTGAAGCGAGGTATGAGACGTGGGCGCGCAGGCGCTCTGTCCCCGGCATAGACTCGTCCGCGCGCTTCTGCTGCGCGAGGGCGCAGAAGGCTATGGCAAAGATCAGTGTGAGGGAAAGAATTTTTTGTCGCATGATTTCAAATCTCAAACTTCAGATAACATATTTCAGAGACGATCACACTCAGACCGTCCCTGGCCTCTTAACCCTATTCCACCGTCTTTAATCCACCCAGTCTGCGATGAAGACGTTCGTGTCGCCGCGCGTCGCCGCGTTGCGGTTCGAGGCGAAGACGAGTTTCCTGCCGTCAGGCGAGAACATCGGGAAGCCGTCGAAGGTCTCATCAAAAGTAACGCGCTCCAGCCCCGTGCCGTCAACATTGACCATGTAGAGATCGAAGTTGCGCCCCTTCGGATCGTTCATGTTCGAGGCGAAGATGATTCGTTTCCCATCTGGAAAGAAGTAAGGCGCAAAGCTCGCCGCTCGCAGTCGCGTCACCTGCCGCTTGTCCGTCCCGTCCGCGTTCAT
>JACCVS010000447.1 GCA_013698055.1 Acidobacteriota bacterium | reverse complement strand
TCTGTTTTCTTAGCATGAATACAATGAAGCACCGAACGCCCGGCATCACCCGCCGCGCACACACCTCAACAAGCCTTCAAGTCTTGCGGATGAGAGCCGCGCTATTCGCGGTCGGGTGCATGCCGTTGTTATGTTGCAGCGCATTATTCCGCCGCGCCGAACGCCTTGACCTTCATTGCGGCAACTCGATAGCTGACATTGAATGCCATGTGCTTGCATGAGGGATTGATTCAACTCGCGCAATCATTCAACTAACTATTTGATTATCCACACAAGCCCGGCATCATTCAATTGAGGCGCGGCGGGAATCATCTGTCTCTGTAACGTGAAGCGGAGACATAACGCCCGGCATCACCCGCCGCGCACACAACTGAATTAGCGGCAAGTCTCGCGGATGACATTACCGCTATTCGCGGTCGGGTGCATGCCGTTGTTAGGCGGGGCTTGCGTGCGCTACACATACCCTTAATAGAATGTCGAGCAATCAAACCGATATTTCGCCCTCTTATACTTCACCTCTCTGGGTGAAACCGTCGGCTTAGCTTTAGGCAGTTCTGCGCCAATCGGAAGAAGCCAAAGCTCAATGGTTAAGCTCTCACGGAAGCCGCCATCCACGACAAAAACCCGCGCCGGCTCGATAGCGCGCTCATTGATAAGATAACGCTTGATTCTAGCCCTACGCGCTTGCAACTCAGAACGGGCCGTACCCTGACGCCCGCCATACACGACAACATAAGCCTTCATCTCCGGCGCATTTTGGATGGTGATTGCGTAATTATCGAGGTGTGCCATCTCTGTCTCGCAATTAGCCTCAGCCGTGCCATATTCGAGAAACTTTCGAGCCTCAGAAGAGGCGAGTGATACAGCGGCAAACATTAGGAACAGACTCAGGTTGACGGCTGCCACGATTAACCTTCTCATTTCTTAATCCTACAACGTGAGGACGATGGCTGCCACGCCTAACGATGGCCTTCAGCTGCGGCGCGCGATTAGCATTCAACCGCGAAGGAATAAGTTATTTGATAAGCATGCTATCGCGCCGTCAGCTGCAAGGCTTTGTTAGACGGCGCGTGCATCACCCGGTTGTCGCGGATGCATGTCTAGCCTGCCTTTAGAGCCGAGACCAGTCGGTCGATCTCCGCAGGCGTCGTGTAGACGTTGGGGGTAATGCGTAGCCCGCGGATTTCCGGCGCGCGCTTGTTGCCGGCCATAGACTGCGTCAGGATTTGGTGGCGCTCACGAAGTCGCTTCTGCAGACTGTCGCTGAGCACTTCAGGTAGTTCGATTGTGGTAATACCGATGCTCATACCGGGTTCCGCCAGAGTATAAAAGCGCGCGTTAGGGAGGGCGACAGTAATGCGCTTGCGCAAATGCGAACTCAAGTATCGCAAGCGCGCCGCCTTCAGGGCTGCGCCAAGTGAACGATGGAGCGCGAGGGCAGGTAAGGCGGCGGGCTCCAGGTATGCTGGTGCCGTGCCTATCCACTCGAAGCGTCGCATCCCCGTAACATCCGGCGGCGGCGGCACAGTGGGCCAGATTTTCGCTACGTGCGCAGGGCGCATCCACAACACGCCTAATCCCACTGGCGTTCCCAGCCATTTGTGCGCGCTGGCTCCGTAGTAATCGCAACCGAGTGCGGAAACTGGCTCACCCTGCACTCCGAGAGACTGCGCACCGTCAACCACCACCTCGGCGCCGACTCGGTGAGCTGCTGCGGCGATAGGCTGCACTGGAAACAATTGCCCGGTAAGATTACTCACATGCGTGACCAGCACCAGACGCGTGCGCGGGCCGATGGCGGCCTGGTAGAGTTCGGCCAGCGCCTCGAGCGACGGTGCAGGGATCGGTGGTCTGATCATGCGCAGCACCACACCGTCGCGCGCCCGGCGCTGCTCCAGTGAATCGAGCATCGCGAAGTAGTCGTGTACCGAGCAGACGATCTCATCGCCAGCATTCAGCGGAAGCCCAAGCAGAACCGTGTTGAGCGCTTCCGTAGCATTGCGAACTAATGCGATCTCGGCCAACGGCACCTCCATCGCCTCGGCAAGCGCTGGGCGCACTCCCGTGCTGCTGCTTGCGAAGAACAGACGGTCTAGCTCTTCCGCCGGCAGCGCTTCAAGCCGGCGCGCACCTCGCACTAACTCCTCTACCGCGGCACGCGTGGTAGGATTGGTCCAGCCGTGATCGAGATTTACAACATCCGGATTCAAGGTGTACGCGCTGCGCACCCGCGCCCAAAACTTCTCATCATTCGCTATCAGTTCAGGCGCAGCTGCGTTGCCCAGCTTCGTGAGCTCCTGATCGAGCCTATTGCTTAACGCGACGGTCGCGTTGAGTTGATCCGCGAATGCGGCAGCAGGTGAGAGGGCGAGCGCGCCTAGGGTACCCACCGTGCGAATGGCGAAATGACGACGGTTGATCATATTGTGCCCCCGCTTACTGACTTCTTTGATGTGTTACATACGACGCAACTTACACAAGCGCGGTCAGCCTCGTAAGATCATGCTTTCTGGAGCCAGAGTGGCGAACCTGACTGATTCGGTGCCGTCTAACGCTCGAATTAACCGGGCGCGACGAACCATGATAACCAATGGAGTCTCGCGGATGAAAGCCGCGCTATTCGCGCTCCGGTTGAATGAGTTGTTAGATGGTGTGTTTGATCTCACCATTCATTCGCCTATCATGAATTTCATGTCACGAAATACAATTCGTCTTACGCATTTCGGACATACCATCTCTATAACTGCGGGCGTAACAGATAACAACGCGCCACAATTAGGGCATTGACCATAGCATATTTTGAGACTCTTTAAGGACTGAATGATAAAGAATATTGCCCCTAACATGATTACTCCGCCCCAAGATAAGCTTATGCCTTTTACCATCAGGTAAAGTCCAACGAAACAGAGAAGAAGCGCAAGCGCGACAAGCGATTTGTATTTGCCGACAACGACAACTGTAGAACTTATAGCATCTGTGGATTTTTCATCTTCCATCGAATAACTCATAGCTGACCTGCCGCTAATCTACATTCATAATCTTGTGCTTTTAATACTTTCGCAACACGAAACCATCTAACGCCCGAATTAACCGGGCGCGACGAACCGCCGATACGAGCAAGCCTCGCGGATGAAAGCAACACTATTCGCGCTCCGGTTGAATGAGTTGTTAGGCGCATTCCGTCCGAGCCATTAGGAAAAATATTTAGTCGACACTCTGAGAAAAAAAGAAATTCATCGCTGTACAACTCGCTCACGTTTCACTTCCGCGATCTTCTTATCAAGGGCAGGCTTATTGCTGGGATCCAAGATGAGAAACTGATCGAAATCTCTCTGCGCTTCAGCGTCCTTGCCTTGCCTCAGCAGAGCTATGCCCCGGTTAAAGTAAGCCTTAGTGGCCTGTGGGTCTATTTCAATAACCTTGTTATAGTCATTGATAGCACTATCTAAGTTACCTTTGTCTTTCCAGATATTACCGCGATTGTTATAGACGAAAGCAAGACGCGGGTTGATTTCGACAGCTCTACTGTAATCAGCAATAGCTCCATCCAGATCGTTTTTATCTTGCCGGAGAACGCCGCGATTATAGTAAAAATCAGCCTCGCCGGGGTCGATTTCGATGGCTTTATTATAGTCGGTGATAGCTCCTTCAAAATCTCCTTTATCTTGCCGTGTGAGACCACGATTGTAGTAAGCTACAGCATTGCGAGGGTCAATCTCGATAGCTTTACTGAAGTCGGCAATAGCCCCATCTATATCGCCCTTCTCCTTTCGCGCGAGTCCGCGATTGTTATAAGCGGGTGCGTAGGAGGGATTGATCTCGATGGATTCGTTGAAGTCCGCGATAGCTCCGTCCAAGTCCCCTTGCTTGGCTTTGGCTGTGCCACTGTTTTTGTAATCTTCTGCGGATCGAGAGTTCTGCCTCGAAAAGGGATTCTGACAAGCTAAGGAGGGTAGAATAAAGAGAAAGATTGTGTATAAGAAAAGCCTTTTCATGTTGACCTCCTAGCAAAGCAAGTGGGTTTTGTGTCACCTTTAAAAAAGAACCTCACGCTCGAATTAACGGGCCAGCAATCGACGTGGATGATGGAAGACTATCTTATTGCGAGTCCGGTCTGATGACTTGTTCAGCGCAGCTTCGCAATTCGTTCATGTTATTTGAGGAAATTTGAAGCGTCACAATTCTTTAATTCCTCTGGACATTCTCCTATTTGCATCCAGTCATAAAAAGACGCCGGGTCGCCTTCGATTGCAAAAAAAACCTTCTTAATAGAAGCGAATTGTTTTAGCGTGTTTTCCACCTGGCCAAAGAAATTCGAGCCGCCGCAACTGGCCGTGAAGTTACCGATCCCTGTTGGCGCACTCATCAGATTTCTTAAATTAACGTAGGCAACTTTGTTTATCACATTGACGCTAACCAAGAGTGATTTCGTTTCTTCCGAAAAATCGGAATAATATCCCCTGGTCTTTTCCTGCCGGGTCGGCCCGGCAAATAGTTGTTCAAGCGCCGCCTTCGCAACGGCTGCCGTTTTCGGGATCTTTCTAGTGACAGGAAAAACTTTGACTACGCAATCTCTTTTATCGAGTCGAGTATTTGGATAAAACAGCTTAATCGTCATAGTTTGCTGTGATTGCCCGGAAGCAGCTGGCGCGACGAAAAAAAGCATTATCAATAAAGCGGATACTTTCACATCACCCTCCTCATAAGTTCGCCACCACAATCAGCAGTAAGGAAATAAACAATAGACACTATCGCAAAATAAGAGAAGAGTTCTTTACCCGTAACCGCTATACGGCCAGCAAGTGGATCATCCAACATACTCTCCTTAACTGCCCCCTTATTACTATGAGGCAGCGCCTAACGCCCGAATTAACGCGGCGGGAGACATCGAACCAAGCATCCAATCCTCGCGGATGAAAAGCAAGCTATATCCGCTCGCGTTGAATGAGTTGTTATGCCGCCCACTGGATTCAACCATTCAACCTGCGCCATCGGTTTTATCAAGATTCGATACCACAATCATAACTCATGTGTATAGCGGAGCGGCATAACGCCGGACTTCACCTGCCGCCCGCATGAAGCATCCAACTTGATAGGACAAAGATTCTTGAGAGCCATGCTGTCGGGCGGTCAGGTGCAAGGACTTGTTCGGCATCGGGTTGGGGCTAATCTGGTTCTTTTTCTTCTTTTAATATCCAAGGCACTTCTGCTGTAATTTCAACTTGAACCAATGGTTGATTCCCAAATGATTCCGCAGCAAGACTTCTGCTTACAATGAAATCAACTGTGAAATGTCCATTCAACTTTGCCGGCACATCAGGTTGCTTCAAGATGTTACCGATAAAATGAAACCAGCCTCCATACAAATGTAATCCCGACTCTATCCGAGCTGTATGATAAATCTCCGCATCACGCTTGTAATTTATCCCAAGTTGACCAAAGAGATTTATGACTTCTTCAGGAAAAACCAATTGTCTCTGCGCTAAGAAATTTCGGCATCCACTACAACTGCATGTTTCAACTCCGCCAGCCAAAATGCTTTCGTAAGCTCGGCGTGTAGATTCTACATCACAATCAAATGTCCAATCTCGATAATCTATCTTGGTCATGTTCACACAAGGCAAGATGCCGAACGCCCGAATTAACGCGGCGCGACGAGCCGCAACAATCACGCCAGCCTCGCAGATGAAAGCTCCGTTATGCGCGCTCGCGTTGAATGAGTTGTTAGGCATCGCCGTTAATTCAACGCGCAATTTGGTAGAGCCCAAGTTTCAACGGTGGGAACATTTCAACAGTAGGGACATGTAATTTCCAGTTGATACGGAGATTTGAAGTCCGGTTCCTTTTCAGGCGCGACATAGGATTTGTCATGAAAAATATATGTAAGCCTGACTGTAAACTTATCAGTAGCTGATTCAAAAGGCTTAAAACGGAAACCCATTGCAGCTTTTCTAGCGGGCTCGCGGAATACCTCATGCCCCATGACAATCTTTGCCTTGACAACCTTGCCCTCTGAATTTACCTCTATATCAACTAATACAGTGCTGCCTATCCCTTTCGACAGGGCATAGGGCGGATAGAGCGGACGGGGGGCACTTATCGGGATAGGTCGTCCGGTATCTTGTGCATTAACAGACGGCACAAACATTAGATTCACAACGCAAAGTGCAGCTAATACTGACAGCCTAACGTAATACATTCAACTCTCCCTAATTTTTTAATTTCACACATTAGGACGTTACCAGAAAGATGCCTAACGCCCCGCATCACCCGCCGCGCATTCAACGCAACAAGCATTCAAGTCTTGCCGATGAGAGCCGCGCTATTCGCGGTCGGGTGCATGCCGTTGTTAGATTGCG
>JACCVS010000438.1 GCA_013698055.1 Acidobacteriota bacterium | reverse complement strand
CTAAATCAGAACTTACGACATTCGTACACAGCGTAAATCCAGTGATATGTTTTGAGTTCGATGTTTATTGACCCATTCTGTTATTGCTGAAAAGTGCAGTGTACCAATCTCGTAAGGACTGATTTAGGAACAGAGTGATAAACGCGATAGTGCCAGCGATTATAGTGCTTTGGATGTTAGAGAATGTCCGTAAATCTGAAAACGAAGACCAAGTAAAGACCGAGCTAAACAAGTTGGAGCCGAATATTGAAATTGCAATTAAGGGACTTTCTAAGGTGGGACATGAATATGAGGGATTAATGGATACTGCTGAAAAGATTTCTGGTAAAAAATTAAAAGATATGTTTACCGATGAAGAAGTAATACAGTTATTAAGAGACTCTCAAAATAAGAGTCGAATGATTCCTAAGTAGCGATCTGCGCCCTCAACAGAACCGGCCAGAAGAGGAGAATAAATTATGGCAATGCTCATTACATATCCAGACGGATCAACCAAGCTGATTGCTAAAGCCGTCAGAGTTGACGAGCAGAACTTTCACGAAGGCATGTATGACTTTTATGACGATAAAGAAGGCGGGCTGTTAGAACAAATCAGTATGAGTAGCGGAATTAAGTGGGAGCTTGTAGATGAACCTGAAGAGCAGACTGAAGAGATTCCACTGTTTCTGAGAAATAATTCCGAAGGTCAAAAGGGAACTGCCCAGGATGAGAAGGATGAATCAAGCGAGTAGCTTCTATTCCCATCTACGCGGTCTCGATTGCGGTTTTGCGTCCATAAATGGCGCTGGGTTCGACGCGGTAAATTGCAATATTGTTCGGGCGATGCCACGCACCGCTCTCCGTCTTATTAAGAGCAGGCGTGAGCGTGGGGTTGCGCTCGCTGATTAGCTGCATGGCGCGCTCGGCTTCATCCGGCTGGGTGATCTTTTTCGCATTGCCAATCAACATCACGCTTCGCCAACATGATGGATCAGTAATTTCTTCAACTTGAAAGCAGACTTCATGGTTGGCGGCGATGAATTCTGTCTTCGTCCCTTCAGTCGTGAGGAAATAAAACTCCTGCCCGTCATACGCATAATGCATCGGCACAACGTAAGGATGGTCGTCGCGCGTACACCCCAGATGACCGAATCCAACGCGCAGCAAAAGCGCAGTCATTTCACCCGTTGCCATGACTTCAATTTTAAGCATCTTCGTTTCCCAGTATTGACGTAGCAGCTCGCCGTTCTGGATGTTCTCAAAACACTATCGAAGCTCGTCTCGCCAAGAGTCCAAAGTTAACGCAAGTCATTATAGACGAGAGTCCTCATCATCGCTTGAAAACGCTGGGGCCGCGCGTTGCTCAATCAATTCCTTGATGGCACTTTCATCCTCAGGGGTAAGGTCTGCGAAGCGCAGGCCGAAACCTATTTTCTCCAGGTGATAGAGGACGCTTCCTTGCAGCCGCAGCCAGCCCTGAGAATTGAGCCAGAGCCGAATATACATTTTGGGAATATCCGTCGCCCATATTGTTGTCTTGACGAAGCACCCGCCCACGCTCAGGCTTGTCACTTTACCACTGCGCGTGGCCTCGGGCGTGACCCCGAAGATACAGTCTATGTTCGTCTTGACGCGCGAATTGTTTCTTAGGTTGGTTGACATGCGCAGGTTCTTTTGGATTTAGTCTTACTGCCCGTTTGAGCAGGCCGGACGCTGGGCAAGCCCACGGCACCGGACTGCTCGGACTGACAGTTCAGTAAAGCCTTAAATTCTTAGTATTGAAAACCGCACGCATATTAACATGATTTATCAGTGTCTCTAAGTAAGGGGTAAATTTGTTAAGCACGGGATCAAGAGCGCCCGCCTCGTCGTAAGTTGTGATGATCTCGTCAACAAAGGCTTCAAAACTTTCCCAGTCTCTATACATGAGAAAATGCATAGTCTCTTGCCGGAACCGCTTCAGACTGTTAATCACATTCAGCATTTGCAGCACGCCGTAGTCTTTCGTGATCCCGCGAACTTTTTGCAACAGCATCATCAGTTCTTTGCGCAGAATCACGGACTGCCCGCTCCTGGCTTTGTATTCCTCGAACAACTCGTCCCCCTCAAGTGTGGGGTTGAAAACCTGTATCAGCGTTATTGCCGATTGCTGAAAGCAGTTTTGCAGCAGCCCGTAGGCGCGTATTAAAGCGGAGCGGGAGAGTTGAACACCCTCTGGCCCGCTGAGTCCTTTGGCTTCGACCTCGTAGACTCTCCGCACTTCGTGCTTCAGGGCGAAACCTGTTGCGTCGAGGGCGACTCGCAACGTTTCATGGCTTGCACCTAACTGGGCAGCCAGTGTTTCTATTTTCCCGATCAGGGAAAGTGTCCTGTGGTGTATGAGCTTGAAGACCACGACCGTCCTTTGTATGTCGCGACCTTGGGCGAGAGCGCCCTCGATTATTTTCAAATGGCTAAGGAGGGAATGCAGTTCTGTGGAAACAGGTTGCACCACCTCATCCACCGGAAAATTTATCGGTTCAGCAGACGCAGAGACCTGTGGCCGCAACTTTGTCTCGCTGTTGCGGTCGTTGGAAGCGGGTACGGGAGAAGCCTCCGCGTGATGAGGTGCGGGCCTCAGTAACTCGCTCAGATCAATAATTTCTTCCTGAATATTCGGCTTCATACTGATACAAGATATGGAAGATAGAATGTCTACAAACGCAGATCACGTTCTAATACAATAAAAAAGCGGCCCCAGTGAAGTGGTTTAACGGGGCGCAAGAATCACGCCACCGATTGAGCCATTCTCCGACTGAGACCGCTCTTTCCATTCGGTGGGAAGGCGGGAGGGTGTCTCAGGTTTGTGAGGCTTGCTACCGGGTTTCCGACAAGGCCGCGATGTAACAGCCGTGGGCGGTGGTACCGAGGGGTTTTTTTGCCATTCGGACATCAGAAATCCGAATCGGAAATTCCTCACCAGATCTCAACACCGATTCAAACTTCTGCAAGAAACCCACTGGCCTGGCCGTGCCGCCCGCGAGGACGATTGGCAGCGGTCTATCCACTTTTGGCAGCTTACCTGAGCGCGAGAACTCCACGCGCAGTCTTTCGATTAAATTCTGGAGCAAGTCCTCATAGAAGATGTGAATCGCTCTCGACAAATCGTCCTTCGGGGCGCGAGATAAGTCCAAATTCTCCTCTTTGTGCAGGCGCACCTTGGTAGTGTTGCTTTCGCCCAGGACTTCGGCGACGCTTTGGTCAATGTAGTCGCCACCCTTCGGAATGCTAAAGCTGATCATCGGCATGGACATGAGCGAGACGGAGACGTTGCACATTCCACCGCCGAAGCTGATGCCGATCCCTGTGAAATTCTCTTCCTGTAATTCCGAGAAGACGACGGCCTGACCTTCGTTGATGGCCTTCGCGTTATATCCAAGCGACTGTAGAAAACTCTTAAGCACAGCCTCGTGGTAGACCAGATTCCCGCTAACGCCCTCACCCTTACCGGGCACGCTGAAGCAGAGCGTTTCGTTTTTGCGAGCCTGCGGAACCATCCGCTTGATGATCAGTTGCATAATCTGCTGGCTCATCTCTTCTCTCGGGTTGAGCAGACCGAACTGCATAGGACGGCGCGCGTCCGTGTCGAGGAAACTGGCGAAGAAGTCGGAATCGTTACCGTAGACGTAAAGATTCTTGCAGTTACGCTCGTACACCATATTTCTTTGCCTGAGCATATTTTCGGCCATCTCCGAGCTGGGGACGGCGACGAAGGCATTGAGTTCTGTACGAGTCTCGTGCCCGTTGGAGCCGTCGGCGACAACGATCCGGCTGGTGCCGATGTCGAGACCAATCGCACCGGTTTTCGTGCTCACGGATTCAGGCTTGATCGTCGGGGCTTGATTTTTGTTTTCCATTTTCCTCTCCTTCAGTGTTGTCTGGGGCCAGATTTGAATTCGACCCGGTGATGGATTTAGATTGATATGTTTCGGGCGCGTTCAGGTCGGCGCACCCGGCAGGTTTTATAGCCTTTGAGAGTCCACGCGCTCCGAATTATTACTCTTAGGCACGCTATCCAAAGATTCATTCGGCTGGGCGTTCGGGGTGCCCACTTTTGTCGCTTGATCATCGGTAGATAAGCGACGCATACTGTTTTGCTGCGCGAGATGCACACGATAAAGGTCACGCATCCTGCGCCTCATTTCCTTGGTGTCAATTTGTGCCTGTTCAGCACGGTTCTCGAAAACCTTTTCTGCCGCCTTGGCACCAGGCCAGATGTTTCCACCGGCATACCCGGCGATCTCGGCATCGTAAGTGAATCCGTAAACACTGATGCTGGCGGTTACGGTCTGATACTTGTCAGATAACCCCATCGCCTCGAAGGGGAAGTTCTTCACCCAGTCGTGGTGATAAGAGACAAGCATATTGTCTGGATTGACGGAGACGAGTCCGTGTGTGACGCAATCGGCATCCTCAATATTGTGTCGGCTCCGCAGGATTTGCGTGAGCAGGCGACCCGCCAGAACCTGTGCTTCGGTCAACTGCTCGTCGCCCAGGTTCGCGTCGCTCTTGGTCTCAAAAGAAACACCTAGAAAGCTCTCGTTGAGGCCTACGTAAACGCCCTTCTGGTCGGCCCAGATTGAATTGCCCGCGTGATTGGCCGCCTGATCATCACGAACGATCCGGTAAACTTGCCCGAAGCGGTCTATCACGTAGTTGTACGACTTGTTGTTCTTCACGTAGTTCAACAAATCGCGGCTGCGACTTTCAATTGAATTGTTGTTTTCCGAGATGAAAGGCAGGATGTCGCTCTCGGAAGTGTGATAGACGATGCCCACAGGATCGTGTAAAAGTTCCGGGCCAATTTTTCCTCCACCATCGGGGCGGAAAAGATTATAGCCCCGCCGGTGGTTCGTCGTTTCATACTCTCTCAAAATCCGTAGCCCGTTGCTATAGCGCTCGAAGTCATCCTTTTGCTCAACGAGCCAAACTTTGACTGGCTTGTAGTCGGGCAGATACTTTGCGAGTCCTGAGTTGGCTTCAGCGTCAACGCTCTGGGAGTTTCGCATAACGATGGGGGCGTCGGAGCGGCGCAAATAGTTTGAGGCTAACTTGTAGAGTCCGACAGTGGTCATTATCACGCCTGCCACACATAAGACTCCTAAAACAAAGCGCAGCTTGTAGGCGTAAAATAAAAAGAGCGAGCCGACGGGAATCTTGTGAATCCGCCTTATCTTGCTGACCTGCTTTGACTCGGCCTGCGAGAATTGGTTGACCTCACGGATGATGAGAACGTATAGCCACCAATCGAGAAGCAATTGATAATATCTGCTCTTCTTGATAAAGCTGAATCGCGAAAGAGATTGGCTTAGTTTCTCGCAACTGGCGATCTGCTTGGCCAGAGTTTTATTGAAAAACCGTAGGCGGACTTCCGGCTTATCGAAAAAGTGAGCGTACCGCTCCACAATGCGCGAGTAGGCGAGGGTCATGTCAGGAGTTACTATCGCGCTCATAAAATTCTCTGTATCGGGTTGATCTATAGATCAGACTGCGACTTCAAAGCGGGGGCGTTTTTGTTTACAAGCCGGCTATGACAAAATTCTCTGCCGCGCCTTTAGTCACGATTTGCGAGCCGTAGCGATTGGCCTCGGCGCGATTGCTAAAGCTTCCGCTCTGTACTCGATACCACCTGCCACGTTTTGGAATGTCTACGCTAACCACCCTCGGCTCGAACCCGGCAGCCCTTAACTTTTCTGCTTGCTCATTGGCCAGTCCCACATCGTTGTGTGATCCTAACTGGACGGCGAACTGACCTTCGGCAGCAGCGACTGGCGGCTGTTTTGCTGGGGGCATCACGTCAGCGGGCTTGGTTTCAATCACTCGGACATCTGGCGTTGAAACGGGCTGCGCTGGCTCAGTTTGTGTGGTAATAGCGGGTTCTGGTTGTGCGGAAGTGGCCACAGAGGGGACTGGCTTTATCTCCTGCTCAGTTATGGCGAGAGGCCGGGAATTTTCTGTCTCCGGGCTAGCCTTAATAGCTGGCCTGATAATCTTATCCCCCAAAGCTATAAACAAAACAAACATGGCGGCAACCCCGATAAAAATTGGGGTTTTCGCCGTCATCATTTTTACGCCTTTCGGCTTGTCCGGCATTTCATGAAAGGTTTCTTCTACAGGCTGGCGCAGATTCGACGAAGATGGAGTTTGCGTGAATGCTTCAGTAGTGGGAACGAATGCCGAGGAAAGCTGTCGGGGGCTTTCGGGGGCAAAAATCTCTTCCTTCTTCGCGGTGTCATCAATAAAAACGTCGTTCGAGTCTTCTTCGGGAGGTACGCTCTTCAGGTCGTAAAATGGCGCTGAAATGATCTCATCCATCTCGGGAGATTGAGCGGTTTCGGGTGGGGCAGGCAGTAGCGGGATTTCCAGAACTTCGGCCTCATCGAACAGTGTAATGCCTCTTTCGGGGAGGATTTCAGAGCCGGAAACCGAATAAAAATCGAGAATATCACTTGCGGGAAGGTGGATTTGCTCTCTCGTCTGATTCATTGAGCTGTCAAGACGGTTTTTAGCACAGTGTTCACACTCGAAACGCTTTTTGTCTTTTAACAGCTCAACCTCAACGTGGCTTTCTGTTTGGCAATCCATACAAACGATTTTCATGGTTTTTATCTCTAGTCCGGCGATTTTATGGGTGAAACCGCAATTTGCTGGCTTCTTATCCGAATCTGGGGCATGACGAGCAGGTGGCCGAGTCAATCCGGACTTGATTCGGAGGTTGCGGAGAGCATTTGCAGAGAACCGGCACAATGAACGCGAAGGAGTCTCGCGGTCGTTAGGTAAGATATAGTATAAACAAAGTTTTATCAAGTAAATCTTTTGTCAAAAAGTTATTGACTGTTTAAACGATTAAATATATTCTGTCTTTGGCTAGTTTGCCTAACAGGTCCCATCAAATACGTCCTGCCACCCAGGGCTAACCCTTCATCAACAAAGTTACCAGGAATCAAATCTTACCTTCATGAAAACCGAATCGCGCTTATACCCTACAATCTTTGCGTCATTTCTGTTCGTTGCGGCGCTTTTCATCACTGGTCAATCTATACTGAATCTCGACTTCAAGAGTATTGACACGACATTTGGTGTGTTGGCGTTGACGTGCATTCTTGTGGGCACACGGATCGGGTTAAAGACTCCGGGTGAAAACCAGTATGTTCCGGGTTTTTATTTCTTCGTTTTCTTAGCGTTTCTCTTATTTGATAATGATGCCGTGATTTTAATGGCAGCGGCGTCAGGGGCGGTTTACGCTTTTGTCGGGCGAAGCAAAACGATGGCTTCCGTCCTCTCGAACTCCGCCGTGCCAGCTATTTCTGTCTTCCTGGTCTACAAGGCATCAACTTTTTACATTGAATCACCGGCGGGGCTGATCCATTCCCAGCATTTATTAGTTACGCTTTGCCTCCTTTCTATTTCGCAGGCCGCCTTTCACTTCATAGCCGCCGGGGTGAACACGAATCACGGAGCGCCAGATGTGCTTCGGCGATTCTCAGTTGGTAGTTATCTGAGAACTTGCCTGACCTATTTCGTTCTGGCCTCTGCTTCCGGTTTTATCGTCAAATTAACAAGTACGTTTGATCTCTCCACGCTTCACGTCGCCGTTGCCCTGTGCGCGGGCACACTTTTAATTTACCTGTACGCTCTTTTGAAGAGCGCACGAGCTTCAGTAGTCGCGGATGACTCGGAGAATGAGTTTCATCCGGGAGAAGACACGCTTCCTTTGGAAAAAGTCCAGGAAGGGGCCGAGCTTTATCGCAGCGCTTTCGAGAACGCATCTATCGGGATGGCCTTAATGTCGCTGAAGGGTAACTGCCTCCGGGTCAACCAATCGTTATCCAACCTTCTGGGGTATTCATTCGCGGAGCTACAGCTATTTAACTTTCAAACGCTCATCCATCCCGATGCCATAGGTAAGGTGCGGGCAGCCCTCTCCCAGACACTTAACGACGGAACAGCAATTCAGCGAATAGAATCCAAATTCATTCATAAAGACGGACACGAAATTTGGGCACTTTGTGATATCTCGAATGGCAACTACAAACAGTCTGAAGGCGAACATCTGATTATCCAGGTCCAGGACAACACCGAGCGGAAGCGGTCTGAAGAATCGTTAATTCGTAACGCCTTTCACGACGCGCTCACGGGTCTTCCCAATCGCGCCCTGTTCATTGACCACTTACAGCTGGCAATTGACCGTACTCAGCGGCGTGAGGATCAGATATATGCGGTGCTGTTCATAGACATAGACCGCTTCAAAGTAATCAACGATACGATGGGGCATTTGATCGGCGATCACCTGCTGGTTGAAATCGCCCGGAGGTTGGAGAGTTGTCTCAGGCCCGGCGACACCATCGCGCGGGTAGGAGGCGACGAGTTCACGGTTCTTCTGGAAGATTTGGAAGACGAGCCGGAAGCCATCTCGATAGCCCACAGAATACAGAAAGAATTGTCCGCTTCGATCATTCTCGACGGCCACGAAATCTTTAACACAGTCAGTGTCGGCATCGCGCCCAGCTCTGCCGGTTACGATAGTCCCGCGCACATCATGCGCGATGCGGACACGGCGATGTACCGTGCCAAGTTGATGGGCAAGAACCGTCATGAAATCTTTGACAAAGCCATGCACGAGGCTGCCGTCGGGCTTTTACAACTGGAAACTGATTTGCGCCACGCCCTGGAGCGCGATGAGTTTTTCATCCATTATCAGCCGATAGTCAGTCTGGATAATTTTCGTCTCTGCGGCTTCGAGGCGCTCGTGCGGTGGCGACACCCTGAGCGCGGGCTGATCTCTCCTATGGACTTCATCCCTCTGGCAGAAGAAACAGGGCAGATTATCTCTATCGGCCAGTGGGTGCTCAGGCAGGCTTGCAAGCAGATGCACAAGTGGCAAAGACAGTATGGGATGGAAAATCCGTTATTCATCAGCGTCAATTTGTCGGGCAAGCAGTTCGCCCAGAGCGACCTGATCGAGCAGGTTAAAAACATCATCACGGAAACCCGCCTTAACCCGCGCGGCCTGAAGTTGGAGATCACCGAAACGGTCGTGATGGAGAATATCGAGATGGCGACGCAGATGCTTCAGCAACTGCGAGATTTGGGCGTTCAGTTGAGCATTGACGATTTCGGCACGGGCTACTCCTCTTTGAGTTATCTACACAGGTTCCCGATAGATACACTCAAAGTAGATAAATCCTTCGTCATGGCGATGGTGGATAACAATGAGAATATAGAAATTGTGCGAACCATCATCATGCTGGCGCAGAACCTCGGCATGGATGTGATCGCCGAGGGGATCGAAACCAAAGAGCAATTGGCGTTGTTGAGAAAGTTGAAATGCGAGAAAGGTCAAGGATACTACTTCTCGAAGCCGCTGGAAAAAGCCGCCGCCGAAAACCTTCTTTCGGACACCTGCACGGAAGGTAATCCCTTTAAGAGGGCGCAGGAATCGAACCGCAAGCCGGTCGTGAATACCCTTGTGAAGTCAATCAAAATAGCTCCCGTCGAGGACGTGGCGTAATCCGCCCTGGTAGACTATCGAGTAATCATTCGACTGTCAGGTTGATTTGTTGAGAGCTGCATCTAATTGAGGGGCTGATGTCAAAAGAAAGGCGAAAAGCTGAACGAGTAAAAGTTGACCTGAGAGTCTACTGGGAAGGGTCTCTGACGCAACTTGAAGGCAGTATTGTAGACCTCAGCATCACCGGGTGCTTTATCCTTTCGGACGACCGTCTGAGAGTCGGGGAATTAATTCGTGTGGAAATCCAGCCGCCTAAACAGGGGCCGCTCCACGTCTGGGGAGAGGTGATCTACCAGATTCCCGAGATGGGATTCGCCGTTCACTTCACCGGGGCCGATGACGACGACCTCAAACGGCTTGGCTGGCTCATCAAGGCCGAACTCCACCTGTCGAAAAAAACCCCTTCAAAACAATCGGCAGCAGATGAGTACTTCATGTCTTAGTCTGACGCTTCAGGAATGGCCGCGGAACTCCGCTAAAAGTAAGCGCCTGCATCGTTAACGATGCAGGCGTTCTTTGATTAGTGTCGGAGCCGACGAAACTCGAACCCGCGCCCTCTGACAATGGAAGGCGAATCTCTCACAATGCAGCACGCCGCCTGAGCTTCGGGCTTCACGGATTGGGCACAGGTTTCTTTGAGGAGGGACGTTTGCGCTCGCTTGCGCGTGTGCCTCCGGCCTGTTCGTACTGCGTCGAGTCAGGGCCGTAAAAGGCTCGGAACCCGCTCCGCGCTCGCGTGATGATGCTTGCCAACTCATTCGTCTGCTCGTTCAGCTCGTTAGTGAGTGCCGTCAACTGCGTGCGTAAGGTCTCCGTTTGGTCGCGCTTTTCGCGCAAGCCGGTAATCTTACTTTGAAGGTCTGGGAGTGTGACTTCTCCCAGCGAACTGGCATTTCAACGATATGTTCTTTCGGAGGCAAAGCCTTGTGCCGCGCTTCTTTATGCTATATATACCAGCTATGAGCAACCCTTATGGTGAAGACGGTAAGATGGCGGAAGCCAATAAATTACTCGATGAAGCCAAGACATTTTTGTATATCGGTAAATTTAGAGAAGCAAGAAAAGTTTGGGATCAGGAACCCCTGAGAGATGACACCGTATATCACGAAACTTTTTGGAAGAAGATTTATGAAGATTGCTATAAGGAAGGATATTTAAAAACTTCCTGGTGGAAACGGGCTCTTGGACGGTTAACCCGAAAATAAGAAGACCCGCCATTTTAATGGGCATCTCTTTTATCGAACCTCACAAGAAGACCTCGCTATTCATTGATGACTACCTGAAAGCGCATCCGCATTGCGCGCAGTGGCGGCGTTCGCCGCACTCTGAGCCGCGCTTCTCGGACGCTGAAGTTTTGACCATTGCGCTTTTGCAAGGCTCGTTTCAGGTAACGAGTTTGAAGCACACCTATCGTCTGATACGGGCTAACTTCCGCCAGGCTTTTCCGCGTCTGCCCTCTTCTGCCGAGTGGTTGCGGCGACTGCATCAACTCTCCATTCAAGTCGGCTTGCTACCGGAAGCCACCTCCGCCAGTGAGCGGAGGACAGCTTTCTATCTCTGGTTGATTCCAAACCGATTCCTTTGTGCCACCAATTGCGACATGGACGTGTGCGCTTGCTGAGAGAGGATGGAGCGCGTTTTCGTAAAACCTCGGAGGGCTGGTTCTTGGGCTTCAAACTGCATTGCTTGCGCGCCATGTCGGGCTGCTTCTTGATCTGGTAGTGGAAAATCTTGATGGTGAGGCGCGAGCATACTTCAGGACTCTCCTGTTATTATCGGAGAGTGTATTACATCTAGCAGTTCGATCCAGCTAATTTCAAATTAGGACACGACAGACCTTTGAAGGAAGGCTTACCCATGAAAGTCAGCATCAAGAGATTAGATCATGTGCAGCTTTGCATTCCCATCGGCGAGGAAGAGAAGGCGAGGGAGTTTTACACACGCGTGCTCGGCCTTGAAGAGATCGAAAAGCCAGACGCTTTGAAGCCGAACGGCGGACTCTGGTTCAAAATCGCCGACATCCAACTCCACATTGGCGTTGAAGACGCGCACGGCAAATCAAAACGCCATCCGGCTTTCGAGGTCGAGGAGATAGAGCAGATCAGGCAGTATTTACAGGAGAATGGAGTGCGAACTAAAGATGAAACCTCTGTCCCCGGAATAAAGAGGTTCTCTTTCTTCGACCCGTTTGATAACAGGATTGAGTTTATGGAGAAGAGTGATACCTAATCGAAAGTAAGGGAATAAGCATCATGAGAAGAATCATTATCGTCACTTTACTGCCGCTCACCCTCTTCGTCGCAGCCTGCTCAAAGTCGGATGGTGTGGAAAGCGCCAATGGTAAGCAATCGCTTGTCAGCCCTGCCGCGAACATCACTTCAACCAATACTCTAGCTTCGGGAAGCGGCAAAACTACGGCCAGCGCGATTGACGACCCCGCTGCTGAGCGGGTCAAAGTCGAAAGCCCTCTGCCGCCACCCACCGGATTTGTTAATGACTACGCAAAGGTGATTGACGCGCGGACAAAGAAGAATCTGGAAACAACACTCAGGAATCTCAAGGAAAATTCCAAAGTAGAATTCGCGGTCGTGACCGTTGAAACTACGGGCGAACAGTCCAGTTCCGATTACGTGATGGCGGTGTCGCGCGGTTGGGGCGTCGGCTCCAAAGATAAAAACGGTGGCGGCCTGATTCTGTTAGTCGCGATCAGAGATCGCAAGTGGGAGATTCGCTGGACGCGCAGCCTTATGACCGATTTGGAAAACGGCACGGGGGATGAGCTTGAGCGTCTGATGACCACGCCGTTCCGCCAGGGCAATTACAGCGAAGGAATCGCGAAAGGCGTTGAGTCCGTTATCGCAAGGCTTTCTGTCCGGCATAAGGATTCTTCCTCGCCAGCGGAATCTATTAATTCTCACTCTGCGCCGTAGAGATTTTGACGGCGTTCGCTTTGCTAAGAGTAAACTCAGTCCCACCACCCTTGCGTTTTCGCCAATTCACCTCGGCTTCGATCAAACTCGCCCGCGCGCGAATGTTCGCCAGCCCGCGCCCCTGTTTAATCTTTCCGGGTTTCGGATCAAAGTCACGCCCGTCGTCCTTGAGCGTCAATAGAAATTCACCTTCGGCTGTGGTCGCGACGGCGAGGCGAACACGCGTGGCTGAGGCGTGGCGCGCAAGATTGCTGATGGCTTCCTGCACGATGCGATAAATCTGCATCTGCGTTGCGCGCGAGAGATTGATGCGCTCGTCCAAACCCTCATCGGCGATGAATTCATATTCAAACTTTCGCTCAGGCGGCGAGTGAGTGACGGCGTTCGAGAGCGCCCATTCGAGCGCGGCGCTGAAGCCGACGTTTTCCAGCACGGACGGACTCAGGTCTTCGCAGATGCGCCGAATCTCATTTGAAATTGACTCGATCTCCGAGCGAAAGACGGCGGGAGTCGCGGGTGTGTCTTGTCCATCATGGCTGCCGTTAGCAGGGAGTTGATCCGTCAGCATCAAGAGATGACGAAGGTCTGCGAGCGTTTGATCGTGAAGGTCGCGCGAGATGCGGCGGCGCTCGGCTTCGGTTTCGTTGGCGAGCTGCATCCGCGCATCCGCAAGCTGGCGATTCGTGTCCTTGAGCGTCGCGCCCGTGCGCGCTAGTGTGCGGTTCTGCCTGTAACCCCACCACAGCGCGAGGAGCGCGAGAACCAGCAGCACTGAGAGCAAGGCGGTCGTTCGGGGAAACGGTGCGCCCGCGACGTTGAACTCAAAAGCTAAAGGCTCGGACGCGATCAAATCTTTCGAGAAGGCGCGCGCTACGATTCTGTAATTGCCCGGCTTCAAGCTCTCCATCGTAAACTGCGCGTCGTGAGAAAATTTCTGCTTGATAACTACGCCCGCCGCGTCCGAGAGCAGAAAGGCATACTGGAATTGTTCCGGGTAAGTGCGGCTGCTCGTCGCGGCAACGTCGAGCAGGAGACTGTTCTGCGGGTATTCGAGGTGAAGGCCGGTGCGAAGCTCGCTCAACTCGTGAATGCGCTGGCCGATGATCCGCACGGGGCTGAGCATGGGAGCAACGGTGCCCGGACTGTAACGCGCAACGCCGCGATTAGTCGCTATCAGAAGAGTCTCATCGTCTTTGTTCACAGGGCGCACTGGCAAGACAGCAAAGACGTTCTGCGACGGCAACCCTTGCTCGGCGTCGAGGCGAGAGACGATAGCGCCGAGCTGATCGTTCATCAGGACTCTCAGCAGTCCGCCCCCGCCAGTCGCGCACCACACGCTCGCGGAAGATGAATCGTCAATCGTGGCGACCACGCTTCGTGCGTCTAACTTCGACACTATCTCTTGAAGCGCGCCCGCGTGATAAAGATAAAGCCCGCGAGCCGTAGCGAACCAGAGATGATCATTGCCCCCATCATCAATTGACCGGACGGCGGTGCCTTTGAGTTTTTCAAGCGCAGGGATTTGCCTGGCCTCGCGGCCATCGAAGACGAAAACCCCGGCGAGCGCAGTTCCGATCCAGAGCCTTCCATCCCTGCCCGTGCGAAGACTGATGACCTCGCGTTCCTGTGCGTTCGCTTTACTGCCAGGCCAGATGAGCGTGCGATTATCACCATCAAGCCGCTCGACGCCGCGCCCGAAAGTCCCGATGTAAATCTCACCTTGAAGCAGCGCAAGTGCGCGCACGCTGTCGCTCGCTTCTGCGCCCGATGCTGCCACGATGCGCGACAATCGCAGAGCGCCACCGCTCTCGCGCAAAGGTTTCTCGCTTCTGTAAAGCCCGCTTCCCGCGCCGACCAGCACGCGCCCCCTTTTATCTTCGGCAATCGCAAAGACCGGGCTTTGAGATAAATCCCCGGAAGGTAGCCATGAAGACGAAGCGCGGTCGTAAATGAAAAGACCGCGATTCGTGCCCGCCAGAAGTCGCCCGTCCGCAGTTTGAAAGAGCGTGCGAACGAAGTTGCTCTCTGCCTGTGCAGAGACGTTTTCGACGCGCGGCGCGTGCGGGTCATAGCGGCAGACGCCCCTATCGGTGCCGAACCAGACGACCTCTTCGCGGTCAACGAAGATCGCATAAACGTGATCCGAACGAAGCCCGCCCGCCGTCCCCTCAAACGTGAATCGCTCGATGAGACGCGAGGATTTGTCATAATGAAAAACGCCGCGCCCGTCCGTGCCAGCCCACATGTCTTCGCGCACACCAGCGCGCAAGGACATCACCATGCCGAGACCCGCTCCCGTTTTTACGGGGCGCATAACATCCTGAACTTCGTAAAGGCCGCTATCTTCCTTGCTGGCCTTCGCGCCGTACCAGAGACGATTTTGCGAATCCATCTCAAGCGCCTCGATGAAGAAAGGGCGCGGCGTGCTCTTGATTTCGCTGACTTCGTTATTCTCAATCGCAATCACTCCACGACTGCGCGTGCCGATGTAAAGTACGTTTCCCTTCATCATCAGGCTGGTCAGATTAAGGTCACCCGGAAGTTCAAAGTCGGCGCTCGCAAGAGGTTTTTCGGGAATGGTTTTGACTGTGAAAGAATTATCCGCGTTTGTGCGGCAATCGAAAATGACACCGTCAAAGCTCGCTAGAATTGCGCGCCCGCGCTCAGGTGTGATGATGCTCGTGATAGTCTTGCCTGCGGTCTCGTTGATGACGCGAAACTCTCCGTTCACAAGCGCGCCCGCTCCCTCTTCCATCCCGACCCACAGCGCGCCGCTCTCGTCGAGCTTGAGCGCGAGCACGCGCTTTGACCTCAATCCTTCGATGGTCAGGGCTTGCGTGCGCCGCCCGTCATACTTCGCTAATCCGCCATCAGT
>JACCVS010000411.1 GCA_013698055.1 Acidobacteriota bacterium | reverse complement strand
AGCTTACTTCATCGTAAGCCTGATCTGTTAGTTGATAAATGTGCGCCTGTTCGCCGTCGTAGCGCCAGATTTCCGGCACGCCAAGCGCTGCATAGATGTTGAATTTACTTAAAGACTCATTCGTCGTATCAATCTCCACGACGACATCCGGCGGCGGATCAACTTCCAGGTCAATCGTCCGTTGCCCGATGATGCGCGCAGCGTTCTGCACATAAAAGCTCGTGTCCGGTTCTGCGCCTTTCGCCAATCGCTTCTGCCTGTAGGTTGCAGAGCCTCTGGTCTCCAGCGTGATGCCCGATTCATCGGAGATGACTTGCGCCAGCCTCAAAATGAAATCTTTGTATTCTTCATGTTCGGGTAAGGGACTCATGATCTCCACTTTCCTCGCATCGTAGCTGACGCGCGTTCCGGGATGGTCGGATAATTGTGAGAGCAACTCTTCATACTCTTCCCAGCTAACGCATGGCAACCGCAAGGTCGCGCCCGCCGGAAGATGCGCGATGGCGTCCATGTAACCTACTGTTTCGGTACTCATATCTCTATGCTTTCAAAGTCAACCGCATATCGTCAAGCAAATCGCGTTTTACATTCGCGGATCAAAACTGCAAAGGGCACTAAGACCGCGCAACTACAACGACATGCAATTAGTTCGGATCGAGCAACACTTCAACGATGAAGTTTACCATGCTGCCCGACACCGCTTGATTTTCGGATGCAGTCACCCGCATCGCCGGAGCGCGCTCTGGACTCTCTCCCGTCCTCCCGATGAAATCTCTCATGATTTTGACGCGAGATGAGCCTGCGGAGCAGGCGGACAGCATACAGCCCGGCGTGAAGCGCAGCGAACGCCGGGTGAGACGTGGGTTAATGTGACCAAGCCCGCGCGAGCGGGCGTCAGCCGCATTCACGCGAGCGAACCTCTATGACCATAAATAACGCTCATCAAACTCAATCCCGTTGGCGCGCAGGAAGTTGCTCATCTCGTCTTTGAAAGTTTGCTTCCGGTGCTTCAACTGCTGTTGTTCGATATACCTCTTGACGCTCCCTGCCTGTGATGCGCTGACCGTGAATGCTCCGTAGCCGTTCTGCCATGTGAAATCCTGCAAGTCTGGAAAGACTTTGTGCATCCACCCGGACGAGTGCGCTTTGAAGTCTCGAATCATGTCCGACAGCGCTTTGTCTTGCCGCAGTTTGGCGAAGAGGTGAACGTGGTCTGCCATCCCGTTAATCGCCAGCGCGATGCCGCCTTGTTGGCGCACGATGCCGCCGATGTATTCATAGAGGCGTGGCTGATGCGCCCCGAAGATTAACGGCTCACGATTTTTGGTGGAAAAGATGATGTGATAGAGAGGAGGTTGACGTAGGATTGAGGCATTGAGGCTCCTTCCACGCGCTGCTGTCGCCCGCTGGCGCAGGCTTGGTTAATTTGGTTCACATTGACCCGGCGTTGCGGCCTCTGGCCTACACGCCGGGCTGTACGCTGTCCGCCTGCTCCGCAGGCTCGTGTCGCTCACTAGAGAAACTTCTGATCGCGCGGTAACCGATTCAAGATCGGGATGTATCACTGCACCAGATCATACGTCTTTTGGATGACAGGTAAATCATTCATCGCTCATTTTATTTTGGCCGCGCCCTAACGGGCGCGGGTCAAAACTGCAAAGGCTACGAAGACCGCGCAAGCGCAACCACGCGGAAGCCGAAGATGAGGCTGCGGTTGCCCGGCGAGTTGAGGTTGCGAAGGGCGGAACGGCAGTTCGAGGCATTGTAGTACCACGAGCCGCCGCGCAACACCCGGTATTTTTGCTCCCCTCCGCTCTCCCACGCGCTTCCATCCGCAGGCGCTCCACTGTAATTCTCGTGATACCAATCCTGACACCATTCATACACATTCCCATACATGTCATACAAGCCCCACGCGTTCGGTTGCTTTTGCCCAACCGGGTGTGTCGTACTGCCTGAATTTTTGTCGTACCATGCCATCTCGTCAAGGTCGCCCGCGTATGGCCCAATCGTTCCGGCGCGGCAAGCATATTCCCATTCCGCTTCCGTCGGCAAACGATATTGATAGCCATCGTTCTGCGCGTTCAGCAGCCGGATGAATTCCTGCGCGTCATTCCACGAAACAGTCTCGACCGGATTATCATCTCCTTTGAAGGTGCTCGGATTCACGCCCATCACAGCCTTCCACTGCTTCTGTGTCACCTCGTACTTGCCCATGTAGAAGCCTTCGCGGATCGTCACTCGATGCGCGGGTTTTTCGGCAGCCTCGCCGTTGTTCGACCCCATCTCAAAACTACCCGGCGAAATCCACGCCATCTCAATGCCGTAGCGGTTGGTCACAGGCGCGCGACGGCTGCTCGTCGTCGGGGCGGGTGGAGAAGGCTCCGGCTCATTCTTCTTCGCCGCCGCTTGCAGATCGCTCACACGCTGGCGCGCAATACTTGCATACCGCCCGCTCGGATAACGCCGCAGATAGACCTGAACATCTCCAATGACTGTGCTGTCCTTAACCGTCTCCCACAGCACAGTCTCCGTATCCGGCGCGCTCTTGGCTGGATTGCTCTTGGGCGCGGGCGCTGGGGAACTACTCTTCTTTGTCGTGGTCGCCTTCTTCGGCGGGGCAGTCCTCTTCTTCGGCGGCGTAGCTGGGGGCGTGGCTGTTGGCCTGCAGCCACCCTGCCCGTGTGCCACCATCAGCAACAGAGTGCGCGGAGGCACCAGCACAGCAACGATTATCACCACGCCAATCACGCCCGCTCTCAAACTTGAGA
>JACCVS010000391.1 GCA_013698055.1 Acidobacteriota bacterium | reverse complement strand
AGCTTAGCCGTGACGAGCATCCCCCCGACCTCAGTGCAGGGTCATCAGAGTCTGGCGGCGATGGAAGCGCAACGTTTGCGTCAACAGGCGGACGCGCTCGAAGAGCAGGAAGAGCGCGAGCGTCTGGCGAGAGAGAAGACGGCGCGCGAGGAGGAAGCGCGCAAAAAGGCGGAAGAAGAAGGCGCTCGGTTGCGCGCGGAAGAAGACGCACGCCAGCGCGCGAAAGAGGAAGAAGAGCGGCGACAGGCGGAAGAGGCCGCAAGGCTCAAGGCTGAAGAGGAAGCTGCGCGTGAGCGTGCTGAAGAGGCTCGAAAGCAAGCGGAGGAACAGGAGCGGCTGAAAGCTGAAGAAGCGGCGCGACTCGCCACCGAAGCAGAAGCACAGCGTCTGGTCGAAGCGGAAACTGCACGGATGCGCGCCGAAGAGGAAAAGCGTCTTCATGCGAAAGAGGAAGAAGAGCGCAGGCAAGCTGAAGAGGCTGCGC
The DNA here is from genome assembly GCA_013698055.1 of Acidobacteriota bacterium. GTDB lineage: Bacteria > Acidobacteriota > Blastocatellia > Pyrinomonadales > Pyrinomonadaceae > QHXM01. The sequence continues at coordinate 1,959 of JACCVS010000391.1, read as the reverse complement.
GCCTGAAGGCGGAAGAAGAAGCCGCGCGCAGGCGTGCCGAGGAAGAGGCAAGAAAAGAGTCGGAAGAGAAAGCGCGTCGCGCTGAAGAGCAGGCGGCCCTGAGGAGAATTGAAGAAGAAGCAGCGCGTCGTCGCGCCGAAGATGAACGTCTTGAACGCGAGCGCCTTGAAGGTGAGCGCGCGGCGGCTGAAGAGCGCGCGGCGCAACAGCAGAGGGAACGTGAGGAACAAGCCGCACGCATCGCAGCGACGATTAATCCGCAGCAGTTACCACCGGCTGAGCTTGATTCGACACAGGGACAGCGGCAGGGCATAATCACGCAAAACCTGAGTACGGACAGCCTGCCTGGAATCGGGCAGGCAGCAAACGCAGGTTACGGTCAACAGGCTTCACAACAAGGGTATTCTGCATCAGGGCAATCTTCTTTCAGTGGCTCCATGCATGGAGTTGCCGAAGGCCGGAGAAAGTCCGGCGTCTCGACCACGTTGATTGCGGCAATCGTCGGACTGTTGCTCGTCGGTGGCGGCCTCGGCGTCTGGTACATGACAAGCAGGGGAACAGGCCCACAAGTCAGCGGAGGACAATCGCCCGCACCGACAGCAACAGCGACGGCGACGGCGACTCCCGGACAAACGCCGTCGCCTCCCGTCTCCTTCAAGTCCGAGATGGTTGCTATTACCGGAGGCAAGTTCAAGATGGGGCGCGATGGCGGCGCTCCACAGGAAGGGCCTGCGCGAAACGGTATCGGCGTCCTGAGCTTCTCCATTGATAAGACGGAAGTGACCAACGGTGAGTATGCAGATTTCATCCGCGAGACGCCGGGTTATCCACCGCCGTCTCACTGGTCGGGCAACCAGCCCGAGGCGGATATAAAGATGCTGCCTGTCGTCAGCGTTTCTTATCAGGACGCGGTCAGGTTTGCCGAATGGCGCTCGAAACGTGACGGCGTCAAGTATCGCCTGCCCACAGAAGAAGAGTGGGAGTATGCTGCACGTGGCGGCGATCAGAATAATCTTTACCCGTGGGGCGATGCGTGGGTACAGGGACGCGCCGGAACAAAGGATTCCGGCGCGACGGGGCCGAAGCCAATCGGTTCATACCCGGAAGATAAAACGCGCTGGGGCGTGCTCGACATGGCGGGCAATGTCTATGAATGGACTTCTTCAAAGGCTACACTGTATCCGGGAAACAGCGCGCAGATTAACCCGGCGCATAAAAGCTGGATCGTCGTGCGCGGCGGAGCCTACGTGACAGATTACAAGCAGAAATCCCCGACTACCTTTCGCGACTGGTTCGACCCGGCTCGCAAGGAAGTTGTGATCGGCTTTCGTCTCGTTCGCGCCTAGCAAGCAAAAGCGCAGTAAAACTCGTCGTCTCCTGTCTTGTTCAGTGAGTCGCCTCTGGAAACAAACGTGATCGAGTTTTGCTGAATCAGAATTAAAGAGATTTTTAGACACTGATTGAGAGTTATGATGGTTTTGATGAAAGGAAGAAAGATGAAACGCTACGGAACTTTGCGTTCAGTCTTACATCTCTCGGCGCTCTTCTTATGTGCCGCGTTTGTGATAACTGGCACGGCGCGGGCGCAGGAAGCGGGCGGCGCTCTCGGAGGCGGCGCGGGCATCTTCAGACCGAAGAATCCTGAGACGACTCGTCGGCGCACTACGCCCGGCATCAAGCCGCCGACAAATCGCACGCCGACAGCACGTCCGACGGGCGTGCGCGGCGGCACGGTAAAACCAACTGCGCTTCCGCCAGAAGTGATCGAAGAGCGTTTTGAAGACGCGCTCGAAGCGGGCAACACGGCGCGCGATGCTCGAAAATATGCTGAAGCCGAAAAAGCCTACCGCGAGGCCGGTCAATTAAAACCTGTGGATTGGCGCGGCTGGTACGGACTCGGCAACGTCTACACGGATCAGCAGCGTTGGGACGAGGCCGAGAAAGCCTACAAGCAGTCTT
>JACCVS010000382.1 GCA_013698055.1 Acidobacteriota bacterium | reverse complement strand
AATCCCGTCGCCGTCATTATCGTGGTCGGCGTCGTGCTGGTCATCTACGCCGTCGTTATCATCATCCGTATCGTCCGCGTCATCAATGCCGTCGCCGTCGTCGTCATCGTCCTTCGCATCGGGGATGCCATCGTTGTCATCGTCGGCGTCTTTGTCATTGGGCGTCCCGTCGTTGTCATTATCGTCGTCGCGATCTTTAGCATCGGGAATGCCGTCGTTGTCATCGTCTTTATCGGTGCTATCGGGAGTCCCATCGTTGTCGTCGTCATCGTCGAGGGCATCGGGCGTACCATCGTCGTCGGTGTCCACTTCCAGTACGTCGTTGATGCCGTCGCCGTCGTCATCAAGGTCTTTGGCATCAGGGATGCCATCGCCGTCATCGTCATCGTCTTTGCTATCAACAACGCCGTCGTCGTCGTGATCAAGGAACGCCTCGTCGTCGTCGCCCAGCGTCACGTCGTATTCATCCACGCTCACTTCGAGGGAGGTTTCTTCGAGATAAGATTCGGTTTCGGTGATTTCGCTCTCGCTGATCTCAACCTCGTAGCTCTCACTGATCTCGACAGACGTTTCTTCGTAGGATGACCAGTATTCGGAAGACGAGAATGAGAACGACGATGATTCACTCGTCGTCGTCGTGCTGCTCGACGAAGATGACCACCAGGAGTTTTCAACCGACGAGGTGTAACTACTAACATCCGCGACGTAGGTATTAAACGGGCGGAAGGTTGACGCATAGCCGACTGGGTCAACCACACTCGCGTAAGACGAAACCGCGTACCACGAACCGGCGAACTCTTCCTCGTAATACAAGAGGTCTGTGTAGTACACGAGTGCATTGCCGCCACTGCGTGAAGGAGACAGAAGCGCGTTAAGGCCATTGATCAACTTGTCGAGCACGGAGGTGTTCGCAGGCGATCTGCCGAAAGCCGTCTTGGCGGCCTGCCCTTTAAGCTTGGTCAATTCAGCGAGGGCTTTGGTGTATTTATCCTTCAGAGCTGCTGCCTGCTGCACCTCTTTCGGCGCAGGGTCGCCGCCTTTCTTTCGCCGCGCGGCCTCTTTGCCATAATTGCGGCGCAAGGCATCGAACGAGCCGACGAGTTTTTTCACTCCATCATCTACTTTGGGATTTTTAATCCCGCTCAGGAGATAAGCGGTTGACAATTCGTTGACGGATTGCCCGGTGCGATCCATTGCGCCCAAGAATTTCCTGGCGTCTTTTTTGTCTTTCGATGTTTTGAGAAGATCATTCACGTTGCGGCTGGTCTTCTTGAGCGCGGCGAAGAAAGGTTGCTGAGCATTCTTTTTGGGGCTGACCACCTTTTGGTCTGCACCTTTAATCGCTTTGCCGACAAAGGCGTTGGCGCGTCTTACATTCTCAATCAGGTCTTTGGCCGTGACCTTCTTGGGAGGCGCAGCGTGCGATCCAACTGGAAAAGTTGTGATCCAAATCGCTCCGGCTGCGAGAACCAACATGCAGAAGATAGCGATGCGTCGTCCGATCAGGCGGTAATTAACTTTTGCAGACTTCACGCCAATCAGATGGGGGGCTTTGTTTTTCATAGGTGGATTCCTCTCGTATCGGGTGCTCTGAAATGGTAGAGCAATGGTTCAAGCGTTGAATTTGAATTTCCAGTCAGGCCAGTAGTTTCAAGGCTGGCCAGCTAGAGCAATGTTGTCACTGGGCAGAAGAGAGCGGATGTAATATCGACCCCAATCACATGCAAAACGTGGCGAGACAATAACCGAGAAGCTCATTAAGTGTCAATAAAAACCTCATAGATACCGCGAACCGTTCATGCCGTGGTAGAAATTTAGTCGGCGTCAATCACCAACTCCCGCGCAGGCCGCCACCTTGCGGAAGCAATCAAGAAGCATTTCGTCAGGAGAATCCCGCCACTACACCTCTCTATGTCGAAGCCTGTCATTTCAAGTAATAGATAAGACTTGCCTCATCCTTATAAGCTGGCTCGGCGTTGTATAATCTATTAGGGCGATTGTACCGGCTCGGAATGCTTCGCTTGCTTGACGCATCAAAGAACGGGCGCGTAAGATTTTTTTGCGAACACTTCTCGATTTCCTTTGTCTTAAAAGTGAGCCATGACGCCAAGTCGTAAGCAGAATTTTCCGAAGAAAGCGAATTGATGTTTTATCTCTTAATTTTTGAAGGTCTGGGGACGAGTGAGCTGCTGATGATTCTGATCGTCGCGCTTGTCATCTTTGGCCCGCGCAAGCTCCCGCAGCTCAGCCGCTCGTTCGGTAAGAGCCTGGCTAATTTCAAACGCACCTCAGAAGATTTCAAGCAAACGTGGGAGAAAGAAGTCGCCCGCGAAGGCGCGATTAAAGAGGCGCTCATCGGCGAGGCAATGCTGCCCGACGAAGACCGTTCCATCCTCGGCGAAAGCCGCAGCCGCAGTCAGGCTGTGTTTGAAGCGAGCGAGCGCAGTTCGGCTGATTCTCCAATTAATTCTCCAATGTCGGCGGCGACGGATGACAAGGCACTTGCGCGGAACGCCGCCGCCGCGTCAGATGATGAAACGGAAGTTTCACCGTCGCGAAAGCGTGACTGGTTGTAGACAGCCGCAAGCTCAAGCTCAGACCCCGAATGGCTACTCTTTTAGGCACCAGCTCCAAAGCCAAAAATAAAGCGCACGAAGAAGAACTCGGCGGGCAGATGTCTTTTCTGGATCATCTGGACGAGCTGCGCAGCCGCATCATCCGCTCCATCGTCTTCGTCTTCGTAATCTTCATCGGTTGCTGGTTCGTCTCCGATCACATCTACAATTTTTTAGCCGTCCCGGTTCAGCGCGCGTTGAACCGGGACAGCTAAAAAGTTATAGATGTGATCGGAGACGAACCAGCAACCGATGAAAATGACGAAGACGAAAGCGATGGAGCGGATAATGCGGCTGCGCAGCTCGTCCAGATGATCCAGAAAAGACATCTGCCCGCCGAGGTCTTCCT
>JACCVS010000367.1 GCA_013698055.1 Acidobacteriota bacterium | reverse complement strand
TCTAATTACTCCCACTGTATAATAGTGAAGAGTGACGAGTGACAAGTGACGAGTTAAAGCGTTTGTGCTTGTCGCTCATCACTTGATCACTCGTCACTGCTTTTACGGTTCCAGAGCGTCTACCTGTAGTCCGACGGGTGATGCGCCAGCGCCTTTGACCGCGTCAATGACTTTGACGACATCACCGTACTTGAATGATTCCGGCGCTTTGATGAAAACGGTCTTCTCAATAATATCCGTGCCGAACTTGGTGACGCGCTGTTGCTCGCGCTGTTCCATGATAGTCCTGAGCTGTGCGCTTAATCTGCCGGTGTTATCGAGCGTTCCGAAGTCCTCGCCATTAAGCTGGAGCTTGGAATCCTTCAGGATGTCTACGCGCAACGTGAGCTTGCTCGGAGTCGCATCCGCAGGCGCGTTCTGTTGTTGCTCTGGGATCAATGTTTTAAAGCGCTTCGGCTTGAGCGGCGTAACCACCATGAAGATGATCAGCAGCACAAGCAACACGTCAATCAGCGGTGTGACGTTGATATACGGGACGGCTTTCGAGCCGCCGCCGCTTCCACTCATTCCCATAAGTTAATTCCTCTTCCCTGGGCAAAAGTTAAGCCCGCCACGCTGGTGCGGGCGTTAGACAACTCACCCGTCTTTTAAGAAGGCCCGCCGACCGGCTTAGCGCCTTTCTTTCTATCGGCGACCAGACCGATTTGCGTGACGCCGCCAGCGTCAGGATTGCGAACGACATCAATAATCCCGACGAGCTGTCCGTAGCTGACGTTGACGCCGCTCTTGATATAGACAATCCGCTCTTCATCCGACTTCTTTTTATCAATCTCTTTCTTAAGATCATCCGTCAAGTTCTTTCTTCCCGGGTCATTCTTGTTTTTCAGGTCAATACTGTACTTGACCTTGCCAAGATAGAACTCTCCGTCGGTCGGGATAGAAATGACAAGCGAGTCTGCGGAAGAAATGGCCTTGTCATCGTCCGCGTTGGACGTTTCCTTCGGAATTTCGACGGTGATCCCCTGTTGCAGTTGAGGCGTGACCAGCATGAAGATGATCAACAGCACCAGCATGATGTCCACCATCGGTGTGACGTTGATTTCGGAGTTTAGGCCGCCACCGCCTCCAGACGACATTCCCATAACAAAATCTCCTCACCTTTTCATTCCACACAGGCAGGCACGGTCGCCAGAGGATGACTCCGCGGCTCTTAAAAAAATGCGCGCCTGCCGATTCCCAATAACCTTACGGATTCAGTCGCCGTGTGCGACTCTTCAGAAAGTAGTCAATCAACTCTGAAGCCGAGTTGTCCATCTCGACCACGAAGCTATCAACCTTGCCCGTAAAGTAGTTGAAGAGCCACACGGCAGGCACGGCCACGATGAGTCCGAGCGCGGTTGTAATCAGCGCTTCAGAAATACCACCGGCGACCGCCGAGATACCAGCCGACTCGGCGTTCTTCATGCTCTGGAAGGCGTGGAGAATACCGTACACCGTGCCGAAGAGACCGACGAACGGAGCGGTCGAACCGATGGTGGCCAGACCCGTCAGGCCGCGCCGGAACTCAGCCGTCTTTATAGCGATGGCGCGTTGCAGAGCGCGCTTTGAGGCTTCTATTTCATCACCCGAGATTTCAGACGATTGCTCATGGGCGCGAAACTCCTGAAGACCGGAGTTGACAATCATCGCCAGGTGCGAACGCCTGTGCTTGTCGCTGATGTTAATCGCCTCTTCGATCTTGTCATTCTTGAGAGCCTGAGCGACGCGGGGAGCAAATTCGCGCGACTGCTTCTTGGCTTGCGAGTAGGTCAGGTATCGCTCGACCATGATCGCAATCGAGTAAACCGACATCAGGAGCAAGATGCCGACCACAGTGTAGGCGATGGCGTCGAGGTTCTTGAAAATCTCGTACATCGAGAATTTCGTTTCATCGCCGCCCATTGCAGGAGTGCCTGCCGGGCTGGCTGCCGGTTGAGCCGCCGTATCCAACAAGAACATGTAGAAGCCGTAGGCTTTCGTTCCGAGAAGGCTTAAGAGAATAGTCACGGTAACCCTCCAAAAGGTTTCAATTAGAATTTATGCCAATCAGGCTGCGACGCGGGAGCTTCGTCCGCCCCTCAAGTAAAGGGGCAGAATTGCTCCCGTGGCAATCCTTGTGCTACTGAGCAACGAAGTTATAAGTGATAACGCCTGTCACTTTCACGGCCTGGCCGGAAAGCTGCGTCGGTGAAAAGCGCGCTCCGTAAGCTGCCTGCACCGCCGCCTGCTGCAACAAGGGATGTCCGCCGACGGCGCGTGCCGAGACCACTTTGCCAGATTCATCAATTGTGACCTGGACAGTGACTGTGCCTGAAGCGCGGGCAGCCTTGGCGATTGGCGGATAACCGGGCTTGGGCAGGCTGATGGCCTTACCATTGAGCACACCGCCTGAAATAGGCGCGCGTCTCGGCGTCGGAGTCGGTTTGGGTGGTGGCGGCGGCGGCGGCGGCGGTTCATCAGCGACTACTGGCTGCGGAGCGCTCGCGACAGCGGGTCCTGTAGCATTCGGGTCTCCGAATGGACTGCCGCTGGGCGGTGCCTGGAAATCGCGTGTACCCTTAGTCGCACCGGGTATCGGCGGAGACTGGCCTTCTCTGCTAACAGAAGTGCCCTTTGGCGCTACTTCCGGGCGGTCGGTGACGATCTCTCTCACAGTGGAGACCTGCTGATCCATTTTAACTTCTGTCTGCTTTTGCGGCTCCTGTTTCTGTTGTTGCTGGACTGGAGCCGCTTCCTCAACGACCACCGGAGTGATTAGCTTGAGGTCAGCGAGATTCTGCGTGTCCATGTAGATGTCCGCGCCTTTGATGCCTGCTACAATCAGCACACCAATCAGCACTGCGTAGATAGCAGTCGTGGCGAGAAAAAACCAACTCTTCCTGCCGCTATCCTCGTGGTGCCCGCTGGACTCAACCAGGTTATCGAACATGTTGTGTGTTCCTCCCTCTATCCGGTGCCAAAGGGTCAGGGGTGCGAAAAATCAAGAACCTATTGATTGCATTTCAAAAGCTACTCTCAGAG
>JACCVS010000351.1 GCA_013698055.1 Acidobacteriota bacterium | reverse complement strand
TGGCTTTGTTTCGTAAACCGGCAACCTGACTTCAAAGCGAGTGCCGAGGCCGGGTTCGCTGACGACCATGATCTGCCCTTGATGACGAGTGATGATGCCGTGCGATGCCGAAAGGCCCAATCCGGTTCCACCCTCACCTTTGGTCGTGTAGAAAGGCTCGAAGATGCGCTCGACGACTTCCGGCGGCATCCCTCTACCAGTATCGGATACCCAGAAGCAGGCACTATCGAGTTCGCCGCGCGTGCCGATCTCTATCTCGCCGCCATCGGGCATGGCATCTACCGCATTGAAGAGAAGATTCAGCACGACCTCGCGCAACTCTGCTTTTTCTCCGAGAACGTGAACGGGGCTGCGCGTTTCCACGCGCACGTTGATGCTTCCCGGCCCCGCGCCGGACTTGCGATGCCATTTTGGTTTCGCAATCTCGACGCTCGTCGTAATTAATTCCGTCAGGTCTAGCGGAGCAAACTCTTTCGCCTGCTCGCGCCGCGCGAAATCAAGGATACGACGAAGCGTCTGCGAGCCGTCGGCGACTGCCTGAACAATGATTTCCAGACTCTTCGACGTGGCTTCATCCGTGGCTCGGCGTTGCAGAAGCTGCGCGCGTCCCTGGATGACTGTTAGCGAGTTGTTCAAATTGTGGGCAACACCCGCCGCCAGCTCGCCGACTGCGCGCAATTTATCCGATTGCGCGACGCGCTCATGCACGCGCCGGCGCTCTGTCAAATCGCGCAGGAAGACGAGCGCACCCGCAACCGAGCCGTCCTTCCAGAGCGGCGAGGTGTGCGCTTCAGCAAACCGTAGAGCTTCGTCGACGCGCACGGCTTGAATCTCGCCCTGTGTGTCGCCGCCCGCGAGCGTGAGCTTGATGTTCGTCAGCACTGAGTCGCGCGATTCAAATGAAACAATCTCTTCAAATTGCCTGCCGAGCAGAGCGGTATGCACAGGGGCGTTGGCTCCTTCGGCGCGCTCGTTCATCCAGGTAATGCGCCCGCTTGTATCGAGCGCGTAGATTTCGTCCGGGATCAAATCGGCGAGGCTTGCCATGAAAGCTTTTTGCTCGAAAGCATTGGCTTCGGCGCGGCGCAGTTCCGAGATGTCACGCGCGACGACCATGCTGCTTCCGGTCAAAGCACCCTGCATGTCAAGAACGGGAACAACTATCAAGAGCGTCGGACAATCAGACTGCTCACCCGCCAGAATTTCCACTTCAATTTTTTCACCGGTGGCTAACGCGCGTTCGACCAGACATTCACTTGCGCCCTCGACCCCCCAGAACATCTCGCAGCAACGACGCCCGACAAGAGCGTCAGCCGCTGTTCTTTCCAGTTGCGCGCCCGCGTGATTAGTCCGGCTCAAACGTTTCCCGGCGTCGAAGAGATAGAAGGCATCGGGCAGCGCAAACATCGCCGCAGTCAAAACTTCGGCAGAGTCTGCCAGAACCGGCGACACACGATTGTCGATTTTATCTATTGGAGAGAAATCCGTCTGTTCCATATAAATCAATTTTCTTAGAGGCTTTCTGGTGGCTGCCGTAGAAGAGCGAGCCACGCGGGGCAGAAATATCTTACCAGATAACTGTCTCATGGCGGAAAGTTTCTGAAGCTATGTCGCAACGCTTCTGTTACCAGGTTCGAGTGGAAACAAATAGGGCGGTTTGAGATTGAACGTATAGAGAGCAAGGAGTAGCATTCAACCGTGCGTGCCTATGACGAGCAACTCGGCTCGCAACGCGCTATTGCCGAACTGTTCGGCGTCTCCCGCTCGTTTGTTGAAAAGCTGCTCGCTCGTCGTCGCTTAACCGACGAGATCGCCCCACTGCCGCACGGCTGATGTCCGCGAGATGCTGGCACCAACGCTCTCCAAAGACGACATCGTGGTGCTGGAGAATCTGGGCGCGCACAAAGAGCAACTTCGTCTAAGATGGCTATATGATAGACTAATCGCTAACAACACATTTCCGCCGTGAGGTGCCTTATGGAGATGCGATTGACGATTATTTATGAGCAGATGGGCGATCTTGTGCAGACGACGGTCGCGGAGTTGCCGGGTGCGATCTCACTTGGCAAAACGCGCGAAGAGGCACGGGCAAATTTGTCTGAAGCGATTGAGATGGTGCTGGAAGGAAATCGGCTGCTGGCTGAAGACACCGCGACCGGCGAGCGCGAAGAGGTCGAGTTCCACGCAGCATGAAGCGGCGCGATCTCATACGGCATCTTGAGGCGCACGGGCGGCGAGTTTGTGCGTAAAGGCAAAGAACATACGCTCTACATCAACCGCCAGATGAAGCGTTCTGCTGCCGTTCCGCGCCACTGCGAGGTTCCAGTAAGGAACAGTTCGAGCGATCTGCCGCACGCTCGGTATCGCCTTACCGGCGAAGTGAGCGACGGGAACTCAAACTGACCATAGCTGAACTTGTGTTCCTCGAAGTCGCTAACACGCTCTCCCGGATTTCCAACGTGTCGCCGCTTTAATTCATCTCATAGGCGGGAAAGTTCGACTCCCCAACACCCGGCAAGAGTTAAAACTAAATGCAAGATCGCGAAATTAAAGACCTCGAAAAAGCTCTCGAGCAAATCTGGGAAGTAGCTCGCAAGTTCGGCCTCGACCCGTTCCCAACGCGGTTCGAGATCGTGCCCGCGTCTGTGATGTATGAGATTGGCTCTTATGCCTTGCCGGGACGCTATTCGCATTGGACGTTTGGCAAGGCCTATCATCGCATGAAGACGATGTATGACTTCGGCCTCTCGAAGATTTATGAGGTCGTCATCAACACGAATCCTTCATACGGCTTCCTGATGGAAACCAACAGCCCCGTGCAGAACAAGCTGGTGATGGCGCACGTGCTCGGCCATGTGGATTTTTTCAAGAACAACGTCTACTTCTCCAAGACCAACCGCCGGATGGTCGAATCGGTCTCAACACACGCTGGAAGAATGACCGCGTATGAGTTCAAGTACGGGCGCAAGGCGGTCGAAAAGTTTCTGGACGCCGTGCTCGCCATCGAAGAGCATATTGACCCGAACTTCTTCATCAAACGGACGCACCCGCAAGATGATGCAACCAGACGACAGCAGCAGCAGCCAAAACCTGAAGGCCGCTATGACGACCTCTGGAAACTCGGCGAGGAGAAAGCGCCGGAGTTAATTGAAGATGAGAAACCGCCCACTGACCATTTGCCCGAAAAAGACCTCGTCTACTACATCATGCGTAACTCGCCGCACCTTCAGCCGTGGCAGCGCGACGTGATGGCGATGATGCGCGAGGAGATGGAATATTTTATTCCTCAGATGCAGACCAAGACCATGAATGAAGGATGGGCATGTGCGACCGGAGATTCTCTGCTTATTACAGAGGGGGGCTTTCTGCGCTTTGACGAACTATATAAAAAAGGTGAGAAAATCCGAGTTTCAGGAGGAGGTATTGGAGAACTCTATTCCATCATAGACTTTCACAAAGAAGTGCAAGTGCCAACAATTCGTATTCGGACAAGGCGCGGCCTTGAGCTTGAAGGTGCACTTAAGCACCGCGTTCAACTTGCTGATGGGTCATGGGCACACTTACAAGACTTGAAACTCGGAAGCAGCCTCGCCATCGAATGTGGAACGAACATCTGGCCGAAAAAGGAACTTCGGCTCAACTTCGCCCTTACAGAACCAATGGCAACGCTCGAAACTGTTGCATCCGTAGCTGGCGTCTCATGGAGTACCGTGCTGCGGCACTTAAAGGGCAGGAAGACAGAACGCGGGGTTGAAATCATTGCGGCTCTGGCTTCTACATCTTATCACCGAGGAATGGCTGGAAAAACACTTTCGACGAGGTCCAGCATAATCCTGCCGGATGTTTTGGATGAAGAAATTGCCTGGTTACTTGGTTACTTTGTTGGCGACGGCAATCGTACTAAATCGGGCATTTGTTTGACGACCAGTGACGAGGAAGTCGCGCGAAAGCTCTCAAATATCATAGCTTCATCCTTTGGCTTGCGAGTTAAGTTAAAGTGGGATGCGACTGAATTTGGTGGACGGTGGCGTGTTGTTGTTCATTCACGCGAGTTGCTAAGGTGGCTCGAATTCGTTGGCATTAACCTTGAAGACAAAGCGCGAAGCAAGAAAATCCCGCCGACGATCTTACGCTCACCAAAGAGTGTGATGGCTGCTTTCTTACGCGGTTATTTCGACGCGGATGCGTATGCCGGAATGGAAGGTGTTCGTCTCTCTTCTTCGAGCGAAGAGCTAATACGTACAGTTCAGACTGTATTGCTCAACTATGGGATCCTCTCAAGGCAGCGACGACACTTACATGACATTCTTCAACTCGAAATCAGTGGGTCTTCCGCTGCACTTTTCTTGGAAGAAATTGGCTTCAGCCTTGAGCGCAAGCAATGTGCTCTACGCGAGGCCATTGAGGGACATCGCTGGTTTAAGAGAGAAGATTTAACCGATTCAGTGATTTCAATCGAGCACGGCTATGCTGATGTCTATGATATTACTGTTGATGAAAAACACTCTTACATTGCTAACGGCTTTATCAATCATAACTCCTTCTGGCATTCACGCATCATGCGGGAACTTGACCTGCCGGACAGCGAGCATATGGAGTTTGCAGAGCTTCATTCGGGCGTGGTTTCGCCTCATAAGGGTCAACTGAATCCTTATTATCTCGGCTACAAAATCTTCGAGGACATAGAGCGGCG
>JACCVS010000324.1 GCA_013698055.1 Acidobacteriota bacterium | reverse complement strand
ACCACGTCGAGGCCGACGCCGCGCCCTGAAATACTTGAGACGCTTGAGGCGGTCGAAAACCCCGGCCTGAAGATAAGACGCAGAGCTTCATCTTTTGTTAGCAGCTTGCCTGCTTCAATAATTCCCTGCCCGGCAGCCGCGCGCGTCACGTGCAAAGAATCTATACCGCGCCCGTCGTCAGAGATTCTCAAGACGATGCGGCTGCCTTCAACTGACGCTTCGAGACGGACGAGGCCTCGCGCGCTCTTGCCCGCCGCCGTCCGCTCGGCTGGCGTTTCGATGCCGTGGTCAACAGCGTTGCGAAGAATGTGCAGCAGCGGGTCGGCCATCGCTTCGGCCAATGATTTGTCGAGCCGAACGTCTCCACCCTGAGTCTCGAAATCAACTTCTTTCCCGATCAAACGTGCAGCGATGCGACCGGCACGCGCCGCGCGCTCCAGGATCGGGGCGACGGAGGTCATCCGCAGATTGATTAATCTCTGCTCAAGCTGGACGAGACCGCGTCGAACGCCCGCTATCCGCTCCGCAAGCTCCGCTCGCCCGGTGTCCTGCTGGTTGATTGAGGCGGCCAGGTTGAGTGAATTGGTAGTTTCGGCAAGGAGTTGATTCGTCGCGGAAATTATCTCGTCAAGCTCCTGCAACTCGACGCGCACGCGGCTTGAAAGTAGCGCGCTTGTTCCAGGCGACGCACTTTCTGTGAGTGAGGCCGCCTTGTCGCTCGCGGTCTCATTGGCTTTGGCGTCTCCCGGTTCCGTAATTGCGACTTGTCCGAACAGAGACATTCGTGCGCTCAATTCTTCACGGCTGGCTTTGGTCGTATAGACGATGCGGAAACTGATTTGATCTGGCGAAGCGGTTTCGAGTCCGGGCAGCGTCGAGATGATCTCTCCATCTTGCGCCAGCATGTCGCTCAGACTGCGGAAACTTTCGTCGAAAGTGGCAAGCTCAAAATTGACGATGACGACAAAGAGGCGCGCTCCCTCTTCCATTGATTCATGAACGCGATGCGCTTGATGGTCACTCAGTGAACGCCCAAGCTCTTCAGGCAACAGGGCAAGCGCTTGCCGCATGGCTGGAGATTTTTTCTGATCGCTCTCCGATCTCGCAAGGCTACGCAATCGCTCGACGAGAGCTTGCGTTTCCGTTTGAGGCTCATGACGCGCGAGACGTTCGAGACTTTGCGAGAGGGCGTTAGCTGCGTCATCGAAAGCGTCCAGCACGGTCTCGTCAATCGGAACGCGCCCCAGCCGCACGCCGTCGAGCAGAGTTTCAAACTCGTGCGCGATCCTTGTCATGGCATTAAGCTCAACGGTCGCCGACGATCCCTTAATGGTGTGAACGTGGCGGAAGATGCGCCCGATCAGCTCGCGCCGTGCCCGACCATCGTCCCGGCGAACGCGCAACTCCTGAAGGTCGCCGAACAGGACTTCGAGCAAATCTTCCGCCTCGGCCAGGAATTCGCGCAGAAACTGATCGTTCATGGAAGGAATGGTAAATAGTGAATGGTAAATAGTAAATGGTAAATGGTGAAGAGATGCGCCCGTCTTCTCTCCTTAACCATTTACCAGCTCACTATTCACTAGCAGAGGCGTTGTCTTCATCTTCGGCTTCCGGCTCAATCTCTTCCTCGGTAGTGTGTTCCTGCGGAAGTTGCTCATCCAGGTCACGCTTGATGGCGTCGAGGATGCCGTTGATGAATTGTGTTGCTTCGTAGGTCGAGAAGCGGCGGGCGATTTCCAAGGCTTCGTTGATGGCGACGGTGCGAGGCGTCGGCTCAAACATGAATTCATAGACGGCAAGGCGAAGGATGTTGCGATCAACGATGGCCATGCGCGAGATGCGCCAGTGCTCCGCTCGCGATTTGATCCGCTCGTCCAGTTCCTCCACGCGCGCCAGCGTGCCCGTCGCCAGCCGCGTCGCAAACTCCCGAGCAGACTCTTCAACGTCCGCATCGCCCAGCTCAGTCCAGTAGATACGCACCAACTCATCGGCGCGCGCCTGTGAAACATCAGCCGCAAAGAGCATTTGCAAGGCGCATTCACGCGCCTTACGCCTTGAACCCATAATAAAAACAGTGACAAGTGACGAGTGGCAAGTGACGAGTTAAAGGATTTTCCTGCTTGTCACTCGTCACTTGCCACTCGTCACTTCTTGAATGCTTCCCTGTAAAGATTCACTAACTCGACAGCCGACATGGCGGCCTCGAACCCCTTGTTGCCCGCTTTCACTCCGGCGCGATCAATCGCCTGCTCCAGCGTGTCCGCCGTCACGATGCCGTAAACTACCGGCACGTCCGTCTCCATCCCCGCCTGCGCGATACCCTTTGTCACTTCGGAAGCGATGTACTCAAAGTGCGGCGTCTGTCCGCGAATAATCGTGCCGACGCAAATCACAGCATCCCATTTCTTGGAAGCAGCCACTTTGCGCGCCAGGAGCGGAATCTCGAATGAGCCTGGAACTTTGAAAAGCTCCACGGACTTTTCATCCACGCCCAGACGCTCCAGAGCATCGAGCGCGCCTTCGACGAGCCGCGAAGTCAGAAAATCATTCCAACGGCTCGCGACAATCGCAAAGCGAAATCCTTCGGCGTTCAGGCGACCTTGATGAATTTTGGGCTGCAAGAGTTTTGCGCTCGCGCTCCTGTCAGGTGTAAGTGTGAAAGCACTGGCAGTATAAAGAAGGCTTTGATGAGTGACAAGCGACGAGTGAACTTGATAGCAACGCAATTACAGCGAGTTGCGAATGAGTGCGACTACTGTGATCAGCGTCAAAGTCAGAACCGCCTGCGGTAGTAGGCAGGTGCTGGCGACACTTGCGACCCGCCCGATACCACAGGCGGTTCTGACCTTAGTCGCGCTCAATCGCACACTGCTGCTTCTCTCACGAGATTCAAGGGCGCGCCCGCTCAAGATCGCGCACGCGGTCGTAGATGTCCCGATAATCCGCCTGTAGTCTGAGTCAGAGTGTCGTTAAAGATGCTGAGCTTGCGGTTCATATCGCGCAACCCTGTGCCTACATCGCGAACATCTTTACGCAGGGCTTCCTGCCCTTCCTGAAGCTGGGCGATGTCAACCAGCACTTTCTCCCAGATGGGGCGCGTATCGTAAAGACGCTCCTCAACCTTCTGTTCCAGACTGCCAAATCTGTTTTCCAAATTTCCCAGTCTGCCCTCTAGGTTTCCCAACCTGTTCTCCACACTTCCCAGCCTTGTGCCCAAGTCCTGTACGGCACTGAGAATTTGTGCGAGTGCGGGGTCTTGTGAGGCGGGTAGTTTTTGTGTGAGGTCATCACTCATGATCCTTATCCTCCTTGAACCTGATTTTATACCCGTGAACGGCAACAAAGCAATCACTTCCCCTTGAACACAGGGGAGCGTTTTTCCAGGAAAGCTCGCGTGCCCTCGCGCATGTCTTCCGTTGCGAAAAGGCTGCTGAAGAGTTCCGCTTCAAGCTTTAAGCCTTCTTCGAGCGGAAGGTTGAGGCCGCGCGTCACGGCTTCGAGACAGGCGCGAATGGCGAGTGGCGCGAGGCTCACTATCTTGCGCGCTAACGCCTCTGCTTCGGAGTGAAGTTGAGCGGGAGCAACCGTCGCGTTGACGAGTCCGATTCGTAGAGCTTCATCCGCCGATATTTCCTCGCCTGTCAACATCATTTCAAGAGCGCGCCCGCTGCCTGTCACGCGCGCGAGCCGTTGCGTCCCGCCATAGCCGGGAATGATGCCGAGCTTGGTTTCCGGCAAACTAAAGCGCGCACTTGTTGAAGCCAGGCGGATGTGACAGGCCAGAGCAAGCTCAAAGCCACCACCAGTCGCCAGGCCGTTGACGGCAGCGATGATAGGAACGGGGCAACGCTCAATCCGCTCGCAAACATTCTGCCCTCGCTCCGCCGCGCCTCGTGCTTCTTCCACACCTATCGCGGCCAACTCAGCAATGTCCGTGCCTGCGCTGAAAGCTCTCTCACCAGCGCCAGTCAAAATCACGGCGCGCACCTCTCTCTCATGCTCGATGCGCCCGAACATCTCGCCCAATTCAATGAGCGCATCCCGCGTCAGCGCATTCAGCTTCTCAGGCCGGTCAAGACAGATAATCGCAACCGAATCGTGTAGTTCAAATGAAATATTCATATCTTCATAAGTCCAAAGTCTAAAGTCCAATGTCCAAAGTCAGTGCGATGTTTTTGACTTTGGACATTGGACTTTAGACTTTGGACATCGGACTTAAACCAAGTTCATCGGCGTCGGATTCCTGGCATCTTTCGTGTAGTCGTAGAAGCCGCGCCCGGATTTGCGTCCGTAGAGTCCGGCGAGCACCATGCGCTTGAGAAGCGGCGGCGGGGCAAAACGCTTTTCGCGGTATTCGTTGAACATGATCTCAGCGATGTAATAGGTCGTATCGAGACCGACGAAATCGCCGAGTGTGAACGGCCCCATCGGGTAATTCAGACCGAGCTTCATGGCGTTGTCTATGTCAACGATATTGCCGACGCCCTCTTCGAGCGCACGGATCGCGTCGAGCATGTAAGGCACGAGCAGGCGATTGACGATGAAGCCTGAACGGTCGGTCGCGCGCACGGTCACTTTACCGAGCTGCTTGCCAAACTCTATGGCCTGTTCGTAGAGGGCTTCGTCGGTCAGGACTGTCCGCACGACTTCCACAAGCTTCATCAGCGGCACGGGATTGAAGAAGTGCAGGCCGATGAAACGTTGCTGTCGCTCGCTGGAGGTTGCCGTCATCATCTCCGTAATCGAGATTGACGAAGTGTTCGAGGCGAAGATTGTCTCGGGCTTGCAAATCTTATCGAGTTGCGCGTAGGTCTCGCGCTTCGTCTCCAAATTCTCGATGATGGCTTCGATGATAATGTCGCAGTCCGCGAGATCGTCGAGCGAGGTCGTGCTGGTCAGGCGCGCGCGAATCTCTTTCTGCTGGTCAGCCGTGATCGTTCCCTTCTCTGCGAATTTGCCGAGGGATTTTTCGATTCCGCCGAGACCTTTTTCACACAACTCGCCTGAAACTTCGCGGACGATTGTCTCGAATCCGGCGGTAGCTGCCGTCTGCGCTATTCCTGAACCCATCAGGCCGCAGCCAAGCACGCCAACTTTTTTGATTTCCATTTCTCTCGTCTCTCCTCTGATTGCTCTTCAATATTGAGCGATGATTTTATTACTTGATTTACCTTGTGTTTGATGAATCCGGTTGGGGCGTGTTTGGTTCTTGCAACTTGAGTCCGTAGCTCTCGGCATCGGTGCTCACCCACTCAAGTTGCTTCTTTTGCCACGCCGTAAAATCTGTGGACAGCTTCTGTCTCTCTTTGTTGCGAGCTGGCGCTTGCTTTCGCGCTTCAGGTTTCGATTCAACGAAACTCTTTACCCGCGCAAGCAGAGATTTCAATTCGCCTCGCAAGTTTTCCGTCTTTTCGTCCAGTCGCGGCGCGCTGTCTATCTGTTTGAGAGCAGCGTCAATCCCGCTCACGTCTCCATCATTAAAGGCATTGACAAAAGCTGTCTCGCCCGCGCCCAGCGCGTTCCAATGAGCAATCGCGCCGGACGCATCCCCCGCCGTTGCCTGCTCATTCATGGTCGCCGGAAGTGACGAAGAATCATAACGGTTGAAGTGCCGAGCAACCATCACAAAGCTGATGATGACAAGCGCCATCGCAGCGACTTGCAGAATGTGCCAGAAGATGGCGATGCCTCCACGCTCGCCCGGTCGCTTGTAGCCGACGACGAGCGCGAAGAACGCGCCCGCCACGAGTCCGCCCATGTGCGCCGCGTTATCAATCACCGGAATCATGTACCCGATGAAGATGTTGAGCAGGATGGTGGGCAACATGCCCGTGCCGAACGCTCTTTTGAATCCTTCTGGTAACTCGCGGCGGAATTTAATTCCGAAGACAAAGAGCACGCCGATTAAGCCGAAGAGAGCGCCCGAAGCTCCGACTGAGATTGAATCGCCCGCCTTGAAAAGAAACTTGCCCAGAGGGCCACTGTCATGCATGTTGGGCTGCACGCTCAAGTAGCTGGCGACCACGCCAGCTATCCCTGTTGCCACCCAGAAGAAGACAAACTTCGCGGAGCCGTAAAGCCTCTCAACGTATGGCCCGATTACCCATAGACCGTACATGTTCATCAACAGGTGCGCGACGTTGCCGTGCAGGAAGATCGGCGTTATGAATCGCCACCATTCCTGCTGCCCGTCAATCAAGGCGTTGACTTTCGCGCCGTACTTGATTAGCACTGCGGCATTCTCGTTCCCACCTGATTGTGAAGTTAGAAAGAAGACGAAGATATTGGCGATGAGAAAGACGATGGTGAAGATGTACGGGCGGCTCAGGATGGCGCGAGCGAAGCGGATGGTTTCGTTATCTTGATCTTGCTGCGACGGTACTTGTGCCTGCCCTGTGGCCGACGATTGTTTAGGCGATCCACATAAAGAGCAACTCGTCTCATCTGTTCCGATGAGTGCGCCGCAATTGCGGCACATGCTCGGTCGTCCCGCGTATTTCGCGTTATTCAATTGAACTTCAGACAAAACCTTCCACCTCGGGCGTGCCGCTTTTCACCAACCCATCAATCACGCCCGAACATTCATCGGACACGCTTCACCCAAAGTGAAGACGGAACCTGTGGCGTGCGATGCCTGCAACTTCTAATCAGTTTGGCTCACCAGTGATTCTACACTGAAAAAGTCAGAATCCAGAATTCAGGCGTCAGAAGTAAGAAGAAAAGAGAACATATAACTGCGGTTCTCCGCCTCTTCATTCTGGCTCCTGAATTCTGGATTCTGGATTCTGACTTTTTTGTCTGTCTGACCGATAGGCTTTGACAGCATTGCGGTCAAAGCAATTGGACAGTCTTCCAGGGCGGTCGCAGCCTCATAATGGTATCAACGTTTAGCCCGCCAGCCTCATGCGGCATGAGCTTTGTTATGCGAGAGCCTGCACCGCTTGCTCTTGACCAAGCAAGCCGTTGAAGTTTACCTGGAAAGTTATCGGAATTATCAGGAGCGCATTTTGACTCGAAAATCCCCAACCCTCCCTCTCTTGCTCATCTTTTCGCTGTTAGCGCCGCTGACAATTGCTTTCCGCGCGGACGCGCAGGCGAATGCGCCCCGCGCCGAACAACAGCGCATGGTCAACAAAATGACCGACCGCCTGCGACTTCGCGCCCGGCAGGCACGCAGTAGTAGCGGAAGCCCGGAGCGCACGCGCGTCATCCTCAACTTGTCTGACGAAGCGGCGAAAGATCGTGCGCGGGCTGTGCTCGAAACGAGCGGCGCAACCATCAACCAGCAACTGGACGCGCTCGGCGTGATGGTCGCAGACGTGCCTGTCGAAAAGCTGGAAGAGCTTTCATGGCGTAATGAAGTTTCGTGGATGTCTGCTTCAAGCCCGCGTTGACACACTCTCTGCCGCATGTTAGAACCGCTCTTGTCCCCTGAACGGCTCTTGCTCCCGCTTATCGCTTCAGTCGAACGTGCCATGAAGCTCTGTCAAACGTGTCATACCATAACTGCTGATGAGATGAACTACTGCGCTCACGACGGTCAGCTTCTCGCTCCTGACTCTCTCGCCACCGCGCTTCAGGAATCGGTCGGCGCAAAATACACCGTCTCTCATCTGATCGGCACAGGCTCGATGGGCGCAGTCTATCGCGCACAGCATCACGCGCTGGGCGATGTGGCAATCAAGGTCATGCTGGGGCCGCTCGATAATCATAAACTTTCACAACGTTTTCTGCGCGAAGCCAAAGCGCTGCGTAAGCTCCATAATCCGCACTCTGTGCTTGTCTTTGATCTCGAACGCTCCAACACAGGTCTGACGTACATGGTGATGGAGATGGTCGAAGGCCGCTCGCTTCGGGATGAGCTGAGACAGCGCGGGCATCTCTCCCTTGAAGAGACGATAGAGATAGCCGAAGCCGTCTGCGATGCGCTTGAGGCAGCGCACGAGCGCGGCATCATCCACCGTGACCTGAAACCCGATAACATTCTACTGACCGAAGAGAAGACGACCGACGGCGCTGCTAT